>JAFDHW010000340.1 GCA_019308705.1 Deltaproteobacteria bacterium | reverse complement strand
CCAGGTGCCGCTCGATCTGCTTGCCAAGTTGAACGGCGACTCTGAGCAGAGGTTGAGGATTGGTCACGGAGTTGATACAATGGCGAAGCGTTAGGTAGGCCAAGTCGTAGGGGTCGATGAGGGACAGGACGTTTTTTGTCTGCCGGAACCGGGCCGCGCCATTCTGTTGCGTCAAGCACCACTCCTCGATGGACCGGGCCATCACAGGGACAGCGTCTTGGATGAGTCTTTGCTCTGGACGTAGGGTGTCCCTTTCTCCCCGTTCCATGGCCTTCTGGAGGTTTTTTTCGTACCGCTGGATGCCCAGGGCCATACTCTCTTTCTCCAGTTCGTACTGCTCCTGGAGGAGGGCATCAGGAATGCTTCGGTGGTGATGAGGGAACTCAGACATCATTCTCTCTTGGGTCATGCTGGTCGTCCTCTCTTTTGCGGGATAAACATGGAAGGCTCTATATAGTACATTCAGAAAGTACTTTAGGCAATACTTCCCCCCTCGCAGGTGAGTCGTGACTCCCGTCAGTTGAGTCCCGTCAGTATGTTTGGATGTGTGGGAAATTAAGCTGCTTACAGACAGAAACGGAGGGACTTAAAATCCCTTGGGGCGCGTCCCCGTGCGGGTTCGATTCCCGCCCCAGGCACCATGGAAGGGCAGAGAGGATTCCCCCTCCGCAGCTGATCCGGGTTTTTTCGGAAAAATCCTCTTGATTCGATATCATTTATGAAACGACCTGTGTGCTCCCTTGTGCCAAGGGGGCATTTGACCGGAGGAGAACCAGCCATGGCGCGCGCACTTGTCATCGGGGCCGGGGGAGCGGCGAGGGTCGCCGCGCACGCCCTGGCAAAGATGGAAGAATTCGACGATATCCGCATCGCCAGCCGCACCTTGGAGAAGTGCCTGAAAATCCAGGCCGACGTGGGCGGCAAGGTTTCCGCGGTTTCCCAGCTGGACGCCAACGACAAGGACGCCGTGGTAAGGGAGATTACGGCCGCGGACGCCGACGTGGTGGTGCACCTGGCCCTGCCGTACCAGAACCTGTCCATCATGGAAGCCTGCCTGGAAACCGGCGTGCCCTACCTGGACACGGCCAACTACGAGGCCCCGGACCTGTTGACCTTTTCCTATTCCTGGCAGTGGGACTACCACGATGCCTTTGAAAAGGCCGGGGTGACGGCGCTTCTGGGCTGCGGGTTCGATCCCGGGGTCACCAGCGTGTTCGTGGCCTGGGCGGCCAAGCACCTATTCGGCGGAAAGCCCAAGCTGGTGGACATCGTGGACTGCAACGGAGGGGACCACGGGCTTCCCTTTGCCACCAACTTCAATCTGGAGATCAACCTCAGGGAAGTGACCCTGCCGGGGTGGTACTACGAAGACGGCCGGTGGATCAAAACCCCGCCCTTTGCCCGCAAGAGTTTCATGCGCCTGCCTGGGGTGGGCCGCGCGCCCATGTACCTCCTCAATCACGAGGAAATGGAGTCTTTGGTCAAGAATTTCCCGTCCATCGAACGCATCCGGTTCTGGATGAGTTTTTCCGACGAGTACCTCACCCATTTGCGGGTGCTTCAAAACTGCGGCCTCACCTCCATCGAGCCCGTGACCGTGAACCTGGACGGCCGGGCGGTGGAGATCGTGCCCTTGCAGTTCCTGGCCGCGCTCATGCCCGAGCCCGCCTCCCTGGGCGATGGCTACACGGGAAAGGTGTGCATCGGCAACGTCATGACCGGCGAGGACGGGCAGGCCCATTTCGTGTACTGCGTAAAGGACCACCAGGCCTGCGTGACGGCCACCGGCACCCACGCGGTGCCCTTTACCACCGGGGTTCCCGCGGCCATCGGCGCAAAGCTTTTGGTGACCGGGCAATGGAGCCTCCCCGGGACCCGCAACGTGGAGGAGTTCGACCCGGACCCCTTCATGGAGGACTTGAAGGTTTGCGGCCTGCCCTGGGAACACCGGGAGCTTGGAAAGCCTCATTTCGACTGGGAAGAGGAACTGGACCTGCTGCCCCGGTGACACCGGCTTTTTCAGGACTTTCCTGCCAAGAAACCGATGCTCTCCCGGCGGCCGCCTCCTTGCAAGCCCCCCTGCCTTGATTAGTTTATGGCAGTTCCCCGGAACAGGGCGGGGGTCCGCCGGCCCCCGCCCGCCTCGCCCTTCCTTTTTGCGCAAGGAGGCTTTATGGACCTGCCCGAACTCGACCCCAGACTGCCCAGAATCCAGGACGCGGACCTAGACGGCAAGGTGGTCCTGGTGCGCGTGGACCACAACGTGGTCAAGAACGGGGAGATCAAGGACCCCTATCGCATCGACGCCACCATCGGCACCCTGTACAACATCGTGGAACGGGGAGGGCTTCTGATCCTCATGACCCACGTGGGCCGGCCGCGCGACAAGAAGACCGGGGCCATCCGCGTGGAGGACGCCACCAGCGTGCAGGCGGTGGTGGAGTACATCGAGAACAAGCTCTACACCAGGTTCGCGGTGCCGGAATTCATGGTGGACGGAGCCGCCGGCATTCGCCAGATCGACACCTCGGTGAACTGGCTCATCCGGGACTTGAAGAAGCGCCGCGTCGGCGGCATTTACCTGCCCAACACCCGCTGGTTCGCGGGGGAGGAGGAAAAGGACGGGGAGATGCGGGAGCGTTTCGCCCGGCAGCTTGCCGGCCTGGCGGACGTGTTCGTGAACGACGCCTTTGGCTCCTATCGGCCCCATGCCTCCACCTACACGGTGACCAAGTACCTGCCTTCCTTTGCCGGGTTTCTGCTGCAAAAGGAACTGGCCAACTTAAAGAGCCTGCTGGAGCCGGAGAGGCCCTTTGTGGCCGTGGTGGCAGGGGCCAAGTTCGACACCAAGATCGGCCCGCTGAACGAGATCTACAACAAGGTGGACCACCTCATCCTGGGCGGGGTGATCTACAACACCTTTTTGTGCGCCAAGTACGGCATCAAGGTGGCGGGGGTGGAAGACACGGACATTGAGGCGGCAAAGGAGTTGGTTTCCCGCGACGAAAAGGAGCGCAAGCTCGTGGAGCTGCCCTATGTGGTGGAGTCCGACACCCTGAAGGGCCGCCAGGAGGGCAGGTACCGCACCGTGGCGGTGCAGGATTTTGAGGGGGGCAAGCAGTACGGCTATTTCGTGGACGTACCGCCCGAGGCGTTCGAAAGCCAGGAGGTCATGGACGTGATCCAGTCCGCCAAGACCCTGTTCGTGAACGCGGTCATGGGGTTCACCCCCCATTTTTCCGAGGGCTCGGCCAAGCTGGACCACGCCATTGACCAGAATCGGGACGCGGC
>JAFDHW010000339.1 GCA_019308705.1 Deltaproteobacteria bacterium | reverse complement strand
AGAATTCCTCCAATAATCAGACCGTCTTTGGCGCAAGACCCGAAAAACAGCTCCAACGGATTGAAAATAACGAAAAATTCGATCTCGGGCAAAATTGCTCATGAATAATCCGGGCTATCGTTTTTTTCCGGGGTTCCCGCGCGGTCGCAGGCCGTGGGGAGCGGGCATACGCTTTTTCCCCACGATTCCTTCACCGCTTGGTACCATCGGCCTCTTTTCTGCGGGCCATTTCTTCCTGCAATTGGGCGAAGCGGGTGCGGATGACCTCGGCCACGTTGGACATGATGACAAAACCCATGTGGTGATCGTGGGAAAGGATGGCAAACAGCCGGGCGCGGTCCACTTCCAGGATGCGGCAGGTGTCCGAGGCGCAGTAGGCGGACAGGGTGTAGACGGGCGAGTGGGTGAGGGCGGACCAGCCAAGGACCTGATTTTCCCGCACGCTGGTGATGGTTTCGCCTTCGTCCTCTTCTTGGGCGGGCAAAACCAGGCGCAGGTCCACCTGGCCGTCGAGGACCACGAACAGGTGGTCGGCCTTGTCCCCGTGAGCGAATATCCGCTCGCCGCGGGACAGCCGCCGCTCCTGGCAGCAGGGGGAAATCTTCTCTATCTGTTCCGGGGTGAGCCCGTCGAACAAGAGGAGCCTGTCCAGTTTGCATTCGTCCACGGCAAGTGCCTCCTCGGGGATCAGGAATCCGTCGGTTCATACTCCAGGGTGTACAAGAACCGGACGGCCGTGTCCATGCCCCTGGCGGCATCGGCGTTGTCCGGGTCCAGCTTCAGGACTTTTTGGTAGGCGACGAGCGCCTCGCCGTAGCGGCCCATGCGCGCCAGGGCGTGGCCCAGGTACAGCCAGGAGGGGGCGAACCGGGGGTTTATGCCCACGGCCCGGGAAAAATGCTTTGCCGCCTCGTCGAAGTGCTCCAGCTTGCCCGCCACCATGCCCAGGTCGTGGTGGGCCTCCACCATGAAGGGGTCCAGCATGGCCGCGACCTGGTAATGCGTTCGGGCCTCCTCCAGCCTTCCCGCCTGCTCCAGGGCGAACCCGTAGTTCAAATGGGCCTCGGGATGGTCCGGCGCCAGGGCCAGGGCCAGCCGGTGCTGCGCCATGGCCTCGTCCGGGCGGCCCATGCGGCCCAGCGCCACTCCCAGGTTGGACCGGGTTATGCCTTCCACCCGTGGTTCGGGGTTCTGCATGAGGGCGATGCGGTAGTGCGCAACCGCTTCCGCGGGCCGGCCGTTCTTCAGGTTCCAGGTCCCCAGGTAGGAGCGGGGCTCGGGAGAGTCGGGGCTGGTTTGCACCCACTGGAGCAAAAAAGCGTGTTCGTCCGCGTAGAACCGGGCCCGGTGCATGGAAACCGTGGCCGCGCCCGCCACCAGGATCGCCAGGGCGGCCGCCATCCCGGCCCGGAGCCGTGGCCGCAGGTGTTCCCGGCCCGCCAGCACGGCGAACACACCCAAGAACCCTGCCAGGGGGGTTAGGCAATAGCGCTCCGCGAACCGGGCCTCCTGCATCAGGATGTTGGCCGTGGGCAGCAGAAACAACAGGAACCAGCAGGCGAAAAAAGCCGCGGACCGCCTTGCCGGGGGCCGGAACACCGCCCACGCCGCGGCCGCGGCAACGGGCAGAAGCCCAAGGGCCAGCCGCCAGCCGGAAAACCACGTGGGCACCTCCGGCTCGTAGACCAGGTCCCGGAAGGGCGCGACCAGGGTCTGGAGGGTGTAGGCCAAAGACTGCAAGGGGCCCAGGAGGTTGTCCAGCAGGGCCAGGCCGGCCGGGTCCTGGCCGGAGAGCACCAGGTGCCGCGCCGCCATGTATCCGGCCAGGATGGTCCAGGCGGGCAGGTGCCGCAGGACCGCCCGGGCCCGGGACCCGGGCAGCCGGGAGACCCTCAGCACGTCCGCCAGCACGAACAGGGGCGGGACGGCCACCGCCGGCTCCTTGGACAAAAGGGCCAGGATGAGAAACAGCAGGGCCGCCAGGTAACCGCGCCTGCCGCCGGTGATCCAGGACCGCAGGGCGGCCAGGGCGAACAGGGTCACCAAAAGGGTTTCCAGCACGGTGATGGGGTAGACGGCCGCCGAGGCCGCGGGGTGCGTGCCGAAAAGCAGGGCGAAGAGCAGGGCCGTGCCCGTGCCCGCCCCCAACGCGGGCAGGGAGACCAGCCTGAAGAAGGCCACGGCCATGGACCCGGCCAGGGCCGCGTTCACCGCGTGGTAGGGCGCGGGGTTATTGTCGAACAGGAATTTTTCCAGGGCCATGAGCCCGCCGGACAGGGGCCGGTAATAGGGCAGATCCCTCCACAGGGGCTCGGTGAACAGCCTTTTTACGTCCGCCGCAGAATCCGGGACGTCGCGGTTCACGATGAGGGTCACGTCGTCGTACACGAACCCGTTTTGCACCGAGGGCGCGTACACCGCCGCCACCAGGACGAACACCACCACCGCGGCCAGGATGTGCCTTGCGCGGGCGCGGGAATGTTGGGCCATCTCGTTCTTTCCGGGGAGGATGAGGATCATCCGGCGCGGCGGGCGCCTGCCGGGCGGGGCTATGGTACCCGTTTTTCCGCCTTCCTGGCAACCGGGGAATTGCCCGATGGCGGAAAACGGATTCCGAATCAACGGGTTACCCGTTGCCAACGGTTGACTCCACGAATCGGGCGGGGCTAAATAAAGGCTCCTTCGGCTTTCCCAACCACGCGCCCGTCCCGGGCCGTACCGTCAAAGGCTGGCCATGGCACCAGGCAACGTGGAAGAATCCGCCCTCCAACAGGAGCATTACGACCGCATCGGGACGGATTACGAATCCCACTACGGCGACGCGGCGTCCATGGCCTACCGGGACCGGTTCATCCACGAACCGCTCTTGGGGAGCCTTCCCCTCGCGGGCAGGGACGTGCTGGACGCCATGTGCGGAAGCGGCCAGACCACGGGCTGGCTGCTTTCCCGGGGCGCGCGCGTGACCGGGCTGGATGTCTCGCCCGGGCGCACGGAGTCCTATGCCCGCAAGTGGCCCCGATGCGCGGTGCACACCGCGTCCGTGCTGGCCATGCCCTTTGCCCGGGAATCCTTTGACGCGGTGGTGATCATCGGCGGGCTGCACCACCTCCACCCCCACGTGGACCGGGGCGTGGCGGAGATCCTTCGGGTGCTCAAGCCCGGGGGGTTCTTCTGCTTCATGGAGCCCCACGCGGGATCGGTGCCGGACCGTGTTCGCCGGCTGTGGTACCGGGTGGACCCCCTGTTCGGGGAAGGCGAGCAGGCCGTGGACCTTGCCGCCCTGGAGGCCCGGTGG
>JAFDHW010000338.1:1054-4351 GCA_019308705.1 Deltaproteobacteria bacterium | reverse complement strand
CCTGGAAAAGGAAATCCCGGACTTTGCGACCTTCCAGGGAGGTTGGGAGGGCCGCGAAACCTCTTGATCACGGGCCCCCCCCTGCTCCTCCCGCCGGGGACGTTTCGCGGAAAACGGATTCCGCGCCCCCCTCTTTGGGCAAATCGAGGTATGCACCCATGACCGTATCCAACACGCCCCCTGCGTCAATGCGGGGCCGGGCCGCACGTGCGGCCTTCCTATTCCTGGCCGTCTCGGCGCTCGTGCTTTTGTGCTCCTGCACCGCCGGCCGGCCGGCCGGGGCCGCCCCCGATGCAGCCGCCCAGCCCGAAACGCCCCCGACCCCGGAGGGCAACGCGGACTCCTACTATTATTACACGATGTCCCAGATCCGCCTTTTGGAGGGAGACATAGCCGGCGGCCAGGCCTTTTTGGAAAAAGCGTTAAAGGAAGACCCGGAGAGCCTGTACCTGAAGCAGGAACTGGCCCGGGTCTACCGCCAGACAGGGCGCTTGAAGGAAGCCAAGAAGCTCCTCCACCAGGTTCTGGAGGTCAACCCCAAGAACGTGGACGCCCTCACCGAACTGGGCGCGGTGCACATCGCCCTGAAAGAAATCCCCGCGGCCATCAACACCTATTCCGAAGCCGTCGCCCTGGATCCCAGCCAAAAGGAGACCTGCTACCTCTTGGGGAACCTGCTTTTGCGGGAGGGAAGGAACAAGGAGGCGGAAGCGGTCTACAAGAAGCTGCTCGAGGCCGAGCCGGATTCCTACAGCGTCCATTTCCTCCTGGGCGAGACCTACAAGCAGATGGGCAAGACGGACCTTGCCATCGAGCACTTGGAAAAAAGCCGGACGCTGAACCCCAACCTGGAAAAGACGTGGTACGAACTCATCGGCCTGTACGAATCCGCGGGCCGGTTGGAAAAGGCCGATGCCCTTTACCAGGAGCTTTTGGAGAGAAACCCCGACGACGTGGAGGCCCGGTTCTCCCTGGGCAGGTTCTATCTTTTCCACGAACAGGAAGACAAGGGCCGCGAGGTCCTGGACCGGCTGGTGCGGGACCACCCCGACAACGCGGAAATCCAGCGCCGCGTAGGGCTCAGCTACATGGAGGCCAGGATGCCCGGACAGGCCATCGGCCCCCTGGAAAAGGCCATCACGTTAAACCCGGGGCTTCTGGACACGGTCTACTTCCTGGCCGCGGCCGAGGACCAGGCGGGCCACGAAGAACAGGCCGCCAAGCGCTACGGCCAGGTTTCGCCCGAGTCGGACTATTACACCGAGGCGCTCATATACCGCGCCGTGATCACCAAGAAGCCGGAGCACGTCCAGGCGGCCATCGAAGCGGCAAAAAGCGACCTGGAGCACAACCCCGGGCAACCCGACCTGTCCATCCTCCTGGCCAGCCTGTACGAGACATCCGGCCAAAAGGACCAGGCGGAAAAGGTCCTGCAAACGGCCCTGGAGCACAACCCCACGGACCCGGAACTCCTCTTCCGCCTGGGCGCGATGTACGACCGCATGGGCGACAAGGACAAGAGCATCGGCATCATGAAGGATGTCCTGGAAGCGGACCCGGACCACGCAGGGGCGCTGAACTATTTGGGATACACTTACGCGGACATGGGCGTCCGCTTGGACGAGGCCGAAAAACTGATCAAACGGGCCCTTGAGATCCGGCCCGGCGATGGGTACATCACGGACAGCCTGGGGTGGGTGTACTACAAGAAGGGCGACTACGAAGACGCCCTCAAGCTCCTGGTGGAAGCCGCGGAAAAGGTGCCCGGGGAGGCCACCATCCTGGAACACGTTGGCGACGCACACCTGAAGCTGGGAAACCCCCAGGCCGCGCTCGATTATTACCGCCAGGCCCTGAAGCACAAGAAGCCCGAGGAAGACCCCGGCGAGCTCAAGGAAAAGATCCGCGCGCTGGAAACCGGGGCCCCGGGCGTCAAGCCTTGAACCACCGCGCGATCTGCGCTATTACTGCCCAAAGCCACCTTGCAGACCGACAAGAACCATACCAGGTCCGCCCCTTTTTGGGGCGCGGACAGGAGGCATCACCATGGAACAACCGTCCGTCATCAGCCGCCCGGCCGACCAGGTACGGCTCAACGCCTTTGTGCAGGGCGTATACAACTGGATGTTCGCCGGGCTGGCCATCACCGGGGCCTGCGCCTGGGCCGTCTCCAGCATGACTCCACTGCGGCGGTTCTTTATGGGCAACGCCATTGTGCCCATCATCCTGTTCATCGCCACCCTGGGGCTGGTGGTCGCCCTTTCGGCCCGCATCCAGAAGATGCAGGCCTCCACGGCCACAGGGCTCTTTTTACTCTATTCCGGGCTCATGGGGGTGATGATCTCCTCCATCTTTTTGGTCTACACCACGGCCTCCATCGCCTCCACGTTTTTGGTGTGCGCAGCCATGTTCGGAGCCGTTTCCCTGTACGGATGGAAGACGCAGCGCAACCTCATGGGCATGGGCAGCTTCCTGTTCATGGGGCTCGTCGGGATCATCCTGGCCTCGGTGGCCAACTGGTTTTTGGGCTCTCCCATGCTCCAGTGGATCATCAGCTACGCGGGGGTGGGCCTTTTCCTGGGGCTTACGGCCTACGACACCCAGCGCATCAAGCACATGGCCGAAACCCAGCCCGCGGACGTGGGCCCCTCGGCCGTACGCAAGGCCTCCATCCTGGGAGCCTTGTCCCTGTACCTGGATTTCATCAACCTGTTTTTGTTCCTGCTCCAGATCCTGGGCCAGAGCAGGGACTAAGGCCGGAGGCCAGATGACAGCCTCTCTCGATCACGGAAAAGCCGATCCTTTTCCGTGATTTTTTTGGAAGACGCCGAAGGGGGGGATTTCCATGGACGCCAGGGAGGCCCTGGCCCGAAAAGGGGTGGTCCTGCCGGACCCGGCGCAGGTATACGTGGGACCGGAGGTGGATTGCAACCGCGTTGCGCCGGGCGCGGTTCTTTATCCCGGAACCCGCCTCACCGGGGCCAGGACCCTGGTCATGGAGGGCGCGCGCATCGGCAAGGAAGGTCCCGCCACGGTCCACGACTGCCTGCTGGGGCCGGACGTCGTCCTTTCCAGCGGGAGCTTTGACAACGCCGTGTTTCTCGCCGGGGCCTCCATGGGGCCTTCGGCCCACGTGCGGGGCGGCACCATCCTGGAGGAGCAGGCCTCGGGCGCGCACAGCGTGGGGCTTAAGCACACCATCCTGTTTCCCTTTGTCACCCTGGGCAGCCTGGTGAACTTCTGCGACGTGCTGATGTCAGGCGGCACGTCCAGGAAAAACCACTCCGAGGTGGGCAG
>JAFDHW010000338.1:0-1010 GCA_019308705.1 Deltaproteobacteria bacterium | reverse complement strand
CACTCCGAGGTGGGCAGCTCCTACATCCACTTCAACTTCACCCCCCAGCAGGACAAGGCCACGGCCTCGCTTTTGGGCGACGTGCCCCACGGAGTGACGCTCAAAGAGGATCCCATCTTCCTGGGCGGCCAGGGCGGGCTGGTGGGGCCGGCGGTGATCGCCTTCGGCACGGTGACCGCCGCGGGCACCATCTGGCGTCGCGACCAGAAAAAACCCGGCCGCCTGGTGGTCGACGGCGTGGGCAAGCGCCTGGAAAAGCCCTACACCCAGGGGATGTACCGGTCCGTGAAGCGGATCGTCCAAAACAACGTGGAATACATGGCCAACCTGGTGGCGCTCCTGCGCTGGTACGTCCACGTGCGGGCGGCCTTTGCCCGCGGCCCCCTGGAAGACGCCCTCCACCAGGGCCTGGTGGAAAACGTAAAGACCGCTATAGACGAGCGCATCCGGCGGTTTTACGATTTTTGCGAAAAGGCCGGCCACTCGGCCCGGCTCCAGCAGGAGCTGAGCGGCGGCTCGGACACCTCCGCCTCCCAGGCAAGGCTTTTGGCCCAGAAAAAGGAACTGTACGAAAAACGGGACGCCCTGGCGGAAACCTTCCGCCGTTTCGCAGACCAGGCCCAGGACACCACCGGGGGGGAGCACTTCCTTTGCCTGCTGCCGGAACAACCGGGCCAATACCTGGAATTCATCCAGTCCCTTGCTCCCGAGGAGGCCGGCACCGCGTCGGTATGGCTGTCCGCCGTGGTTTCCGATATGCGCTCCCGGGTCATGAAGCTCCTGGGGACCATTGGATAGTCCGAATTACCCATGAAAAATTTCGTTGAACGGAATATATTTAATATTTTAGGAGTGTTAATGGTTAATTGGCGGGTGATGGGAAAATACGCTCCGCTTTTTTAACCCGGATTATTCACGAAGCCTGATTTCCGTGCTGGCAAGGCTAGAGGGGTGAAGGCGTACTTTGGTACGCCGAGCCCCGATAACGCGGCCAGCGCGGAAATCGGGCG
>JAFDHW010000337.1 GCA_019308705.1 Deltaproteobacteria bacterium | reverse complement strand
TTCGTAAAAAGTCCAAGCGAGACGTTTTGGCCGCAACATATTGTGATCTGTACCGATTAAAACCACATTATGTTGTATTCAAAATTTTGGCATCCGACTTTTTACGAGGCCATCATTATTAGGCCGGACAAGCCCCTGAGCCGCAGCCAAAAAAGCGGGCGGGCGGCCACTCCAGCAGAAAGAAGCGTTTCGTGGCGTCCTTTCCCTCCAGAGAACCCCTAGACGAGCTTTCCGCGCCCCCGCCGGTTTTCGGGCCCCACCCCGCCACGCCGGAGAGCGAACAAGAGCGCAGGAAGCGCCGCAGGGAAGTCGCCCTCATCGTCCTGGTGGTGTTGCTCATCGCGGCCCTGACCTGGGCGGAGACCCGGGTCATCCGCTTTGGCACCGGCATCCCGGTGTCCAACACCATCCTCATGTTCATCATCATCAACGTGAACCTGCTTTTAATCCTCACCCTGTTCTTCCTGGTGATCAGAAACCTGGTGAAGCTGTGGTACGAGCGCAGGAGAAAGCTTCCCGGCAGCCGGCTGCGGACCCGGCTGGTCATGGCGTTTCTGTCTTTGTCCATCGTGCCCACGGTGCTGTTGTTTCTGTTCTCCATCCAGTTCATCGTCACCAGCGTGGAGTTCTGGTTCAACGTACCCGTGGAGCAGTCCCTTTCCCAGAGCCTGGAGGTGGGCAGAAGGCTATATGACCATGTGGAGGAGAACCACCGCTTCTTCATCGAGCGGATATCCTATCAGATCAAGGTGCGGGACTACCTGGCCGAACACAGGCGGGCATCCTTAAAGCACTACATCCAGGTGACCCAGCGGGCGTTCAACCTGGACGCGGTGGAGGTCTACGACACGTCCGCCAACCGCCTGGGCCTGGCATGGCCCGCGGAAATGTCCGAGGACTCCTTCCCGCCCATGGCGCCCGGGGAGCTTTTGAAGCCGATCCCCTCCCCCCAGGCCGTGCGCACCATCACCGTCATGACCCACGAGGGAGAACTGGTACGCACCGTGGGCGCGGTTCCATTCAAGGCGGAGCCGGGCCAGGCGATGGGGTTCGTGGTCATCAGCACCTTCTTGCCCGCGGACCTGGCCCAGGGCATGGCCGCCATCAGCCGGGGATTCCAGGAGTACCACCAGACCCAGATGCTGAAGAAGCCCATCCAGACGAGCTTCTACATCACGCTTTCCATCGTGAGCCTGCTCATCGTGTTCTGCGCCATCTGGTTCGGGCTGTACCTCTCCAAGACCCTCACCGTGCCCATCGCGGCCCTGGCCGAGGGCACCCGGCGCGTGGCCGGCGGAGACCTCGGCTTCACCCTGAAGAAGACCGCGGACGACGAGATGGGCAGCCTGGTGGACGCGTTCAACAAGATGACCCGCGACCTCCGCAACTCCCGCCAGGAGCTGGAGTATACGGCCCACCAGCTGGCCGGCCAGAACGTGGAACTGGAAAAGCGCCGCCAGTACATGGCCGTGGTGCTGGACAACGTGTCCACGGGCGTCATCTCCACCGACGCTATGGGGCGGATCACCACCATCAACAAGAGCGCGGAAAACATGCTGGGCGTGGAGGCGGAAACCGTGTGGGGCAAGACCTACCGGGAGCTGGTGCCCGAGCGCGACGCGGAGGTGGTGCGCCAGATCATGGACCATCTGGTCCACGGCCAGGGCGATTTCGTGCGCATGCCCGTGCGCCAGAAGATCGGCGGCAAGGAGCGTTCCTTCATGGTCCACGTGTCCGCCCTGCGCGACGAGCACGGCAAGTTCATGGGCATGGTGGCGGTGTTCGACGATCTCACCGAACTGGAGCGCGCCCAGCGCATGGCCGCTTGGCGCGAAGTGGCCCGCAGGATCGCCCACGAGGTGAAAAACCCGCTGACCCCCATCAAGCTTTCGGCCCAGCGCTTGGCGCGCAGGTTCGCCGAAAAGGTGGACGACCCGGTGTTCTCCGAGTGCACGGAGACCATCATCGAGCAGGTGGACCTCATAAGGAACCTGGTGAACGAATTTCACACCTACGCCCGGTTCCCCGCGCCCCAGCCCCGGCCCACGGACCTGGGGGTCCTGGTGGAGCAGGCGTGCGCCCCCTACCAGGACGGCCACCCGGGCATCACCTTTACCATCCAGGCCCAAAAGGACCTGCCCCTTTTGGACCTGGACCCCCAGCAGATAAAAAGGGCGATCATCAACCTGGTGGACAACGCCCTCGGCGCGGTGGGTGAATCCGGGTCCATCCGCATCGTGGTGGAATCCGACCCGGAGGCCAACAAGGTGCGCCTGGTGGTGGAGGACACGGGCAAGGGCATCACCGCCGCGGAAAAAGCCCGGCTGTTCGAGCCCTACTTTTCCACCAAGAAGGCCGGCATGGGCCTGGGGCTCTCCATCGTGAGCACCATTGTCACGGACCACCAGGGCACCATCCGGGTGGAGGACAACGAGCCCACGGGCGCACGGTTCATCATCGAGTTTCCCGTCTCGGACCGCCCGTGAGCCGGGAGACGGTCCGGGAGGATCTTTAACAGCAGGAAAAGGCTTATATCCATGTTTCCCAGCGTTCTCATCGTGGACGACGAGCCCACCATCCTCCAATCCCTGTCCGGCATCCTGGCGGACGAGGGGTTCGAGGTGCTTTGTGCGGAAAACGGCTACGAGGCGTTGAAGAAGCTCTCCAAGTTCTCGCCGGACATCGTGCTCCTGGACATCTGGATGCCGGGCTTGGACGGCCTGGAGACCCTGGACGAGATCAAGCGGCAGCTTCCCTTTGTGCCCGTGATCCTCATCACCGGCCACGGCACCATCGAGACCGCGGTGCAGGCCACCAAGGCAGGCGCGTTCGACTTCATCGAAAAGCCGCTTTCCATCGAAAAGGTGGTGGTGGCCATCAACAACGCGTTGAACTTCCGCCGCCTGGAGGAGGAAAACCGCTACCTGCGCAAGAAGACCCTGGAGAAGAACTCGCTCACCGGCGCCAGCCAGGCGGTCATGGAATTAAAGGCCCAGATCGCCCAGGTGGCGCCCACGGACGGGTGGATCCTCATCCAAGGCGAGACGGGCACGGGCAAGGAGCTGGTGGCCCGCACCATCCACCAGCTTTCCGAACGCGCGGACATGCCCCTGGTTACCGTCAACTGCTCGGCCATCGCGCCCGAGGACGCGGACAGCGAGTGGTTCGGCCACGAAAAGGACGCATTTCCCGGCGCGGAGCAGCGCAAGCGGGGTTACTTGGAAATCGCCGCCGGCGGCACCTTATACCTGAGCGAGGTGGGCGACATGGACCCGGCCACCCAGGGTAAGGTGTTCCGCGCCCTGGA
>JAFDHW010000336.1 GCA_019308705.1 Deltaproteobacteria bacterium | reverse complement strand
TTCCTCCAATAATCAGACCGTCTTTGGCGCAAGACCCAAAAAACAGCTCCAACGGATTGAAACTAACGAAAAATTCGATCTCGGGCAAAATTGCTCATGAATAATCCGGGCTAGCGCCCGGGCAGGGGGAAATCCTTGGCAGTGTGAAAAGGGTTTTCTTTCTGCCCGTTTCTTATACCCACTCCGCCACGGACAGGGACACCACGGGGTGGATCAAGTAGCCCAGGGAGTTGTGGGGGTTGGATTTCCCTTTTCGCACGGCTAGGTTGAAAATGGAGTAGTCCCGGATGGACTGGATCAGGCCGTGTTCCAGCATGGGGGCGTAGACCTCGGCGCAGGCGCGGTCTCCGGCGATGTAGTCGCCTTCGGCGCGCACGTTGATCCAGCGGTTGACGGTGGAGGGGTACCGTTTTTCGCCGGAGGAGTGGTAGCCCTTGAGGTGCTTTCTGGCCGTGGCGTTGGCCAGGGGCGAGCCCAAGGTCATCCACAGGTCGATCTTCTTGCTGCCGTAGGTTTCCCGGTATTCCAGGGTGCGGGAGAGCTTCCAGAAGGCGTCCCAGGCCACCACTGCGCCCAGGGAGTGGGCGATCACCAAAAGCCTTTCGTTGTTGTCCAAGGCGTCCTTGAGTTCGGAAATGGCGCGTTCGGAAACCTCCATGCCGAACTCCGAGTCCTGGTTCCAGTATTCGCGGATGTCCGGGGCCAGGCGCTCCACCACGGCCCGGCCCAGGCCGAACACCTGGGCCACGGACCCTATGCCCTGGGTCAAGGTCTCGCCGTAGTTGTTGTAAGCGGGCAGTTGGCGGAAGGTCTTTGCCGTGAACTCGTCGGACCGGTAGCGTTTGAGGCGCGAAAGGGTTATGCGCCGGTCCATCTCGTCCATTTCCACGGGCTTGCCCGTGCGTTTGGCCGCGAACGCGTTGGACAGGTCCCCGTAGTAGGCGATGCGGAAGGGGATCTTCGAAAGCCGGCGGGCCTCGGCGGGGTAGTCCCGGGCCACCCCGTGGATCAGCGCCTCTTTCCAAAGAGCCGCCAGTTCGTCCCGTGGCGGCTTGGTGTCCCGCCCGTGTATGATGAGAATGGTTTTCTGCATGGGCTCCGGTCTGTTTTTGTGAAAACCCCTCATTTTTAGCCCCGAAACGCCGGGTTTGTCCAGGACCGGACCTTTACCTTCCGCCTCCCGGCCGCGGCGTTCGGGCGCAAAAAAGCCGGGATAGGTGTCGCCTTCACCCGCCCGGCTTTTCGAAAAAGCGGTTTTTGCGGCTACTTCACTTCCTTCAGTGCGCGAACCTTGCCGCCCGTCTTCTTGCCGTTCTTTTTGCCCGGGCCGGCGGTTTCCATGAGGAGGGAGTCCGCGTAGGTCCAGTCGCCCCACACCTGGTGCACGATGCGGCGCAAAAGGGGCTGGACGATTTCCGTGTTCACGGTGCCGTACAGCAGGTCCAGGTGGTTGGCGCCGTGGATGATGAAATCCACCGCCTGGTCCGGCTCGCCGGTGATCTCGATCTTCTTCAAGTCCCTGGGGGTGGTGATCTCGTAGACCCTCTTTCTCCGGTGGGGATAGTACTCGCTGTAGCGCTGGTTGGTGTGGGGGCACAAGGGGTCCGCGGTGCCGAAGAAATGGAACACCGGGATGTTCTCCGGGAAGTAGCGCAGGTACTCGGAGTAGTTCAACCGCGTGTCGTCCATGCGCTTGAACCCCTCGCCGTTGTAGATGGCCTTCAAGAACTGGAACCCCAGGCCGATGGGCACGGACTCCAGGCAGTGGTGCACGTACTCGCGCACGAACCCTTTCCAGTCGTCGTGGTTTTCCGGGCAGCACAAAAAATTCAAGTCCGCGAAGTTGGTGTTCAACAGGTTCAAGCCCAGCCTCTTCACAAAGGGCGGCTGGGTGAGGAACCAGAAGAACTCGCGCACGGGCACGTACCGGAACTTGAAGATGCGGGCCACGTGGTTCAACCACAGCATGACGGGGAAGATGACGTGGGAGAGCTTCTCGAAGTATTTGGGCGAGCCCAAGGAGACGATGCCGCGAACCATGGGAAGGCTTTTGGCCGCTTCGTCCATGGGCGGCAGGATGCGGTCGATGGCCTCGCGCTTTTCGTCGGAAAGTCCCGGCAGGTCGTTCAACTGCTTTCTCAAGTTCCACATGAGGGCCATGTTTTCGGAGATGATGCCGCCCATGCTGTGACCCACCAGGATGGAGGGCTTGCCCTTGGACCGGTGGTAGATGAACCGCACCACCGACGGCAGGTCGTGGTCGATCAGGGTGTCCACGGTGTAGTAGGGGTCGAACTTGCCCTCGTTGATGCCCATACCCCGGGGATCGAACAGGTAGGTCCAGTACCCCAGGTCGGCCAGGTCCTTGGCCAGGGAGTGGTCGTTGGTCACGTTGAAGCAGTTGGCGTTGTTGGCGAACCCGGGCACCAGCACCACCGAGGGCCGGTCGTCGCCCGCGGTGACGTCCTCCATGGACACCAGCCGCCTGAAGCGGATCTCCTTGCCCTCGGAGGTGTAGTCGCGGTAGTAGACCATCTCGTAGTCTCCCCGCCCGTTCTCTCCCCGTTCCTCCACCTCGCTTTCGAAGTAGGCGGGAGCCCGGTCGTAGGCAAGCGCCTCCTTGAGGATGCGGCGGCGCCTGGCCTCGTTCGTGACGGCGGGCAGGTGCTTTTCCGCGATCTTGAATCGTTGGCCCGCCAGGTACTCCAACTGGTCCCGGGCCAGCACGATGACGTTTTCCGTAAGCTTCATCCGCCCCGAGGACAGCTCGTCTAAGATGGTGTTTTTGATCTCCAGCCGGGGGATGCGGGTTCCCGTGGTGCGGAGGAAGATGTGGTACAGGGTGAGCGCCAGCTTGGCCGCGGCGGAGTTCTCGATCTCCTTCTGGGAGATGATGAGCTCGCGGGAAACGGGCAGGCCCAGGCGCAGTTGCCCCTGGTAGACCTTGGAGTAATACTCGTATCCCGCGTTCACCACCCACGCGGGGGCCTGGTTGGCCGCGAGCTTGAAAAGCCTTTTGGCCCGCGAGTCGGGCTTGGCCTTGGCCAAGGCCGACTTTTCCTGGAAAGACACCATTTCCTGCTCCTTGCGCGAAAACGCTCCGGCGGTGGCCGGGGGCTTAGCCCGGATTATTCACGAGTTCGATTCGCGCAAGAGCAAGGAAGGAGGAGGGAAGCTGTACTTTTGTACCGCGACCCCCTCCTGACGCAGCTATCGCGTGAATCGGGCTCGCCGGAAGGGTGAAACATTTCGCCAATGTCAGCATTCCTCAAAGAAACAGCGTGCATTTTTCAAGGACCCTTCCATTGGCA
>JAFDHW010000335.1 GCA_019308705.1 Deltaproteobacteria bacterium | reverse complement strand
GAGCCCGATTCACGCGATAGCTGCGTCAGGAGGCGGTCGCGGTACAAAAGTACAGCTTCCCTCCTCCTTCCTTGCTCTCGCGCGAATCGAACTCGTGAATAATCCGGGCTAAAGGGGCTTTCAAGGACAGGTGCGCGTGAAGCTTACAACCGCCGTCATATTGGCCGGGGGCAAGGGCACCCGTATGGGCCAGTTGGAGACCCTGCTTCCCAAATGCCTGTTTCCCGTGCTGGGCAAGACCCTGCTGAAAGTGCAGCTGGAGGTCCTGGCGGATATGGGCGTCGGCGTCGTGCACGTGGTGTGCTCCCCCGCCGTTATCGCGGCCCTTTCCCGGGAGGCCCGCTCCGCGGTCCCGGACCTGGATTGCCGGTTCATCACCCAGGAAAACCCCCACGGCTCCGCGGACGCCCTTTCCAGGCTCTCGGGCGCGATTTCCGGTCCCTTCCTTCTGTGGCTGGGGGACATCCACCTTCCTGCGGAAGACGTTGTCCGCATGGCCGAGAACTTCGACCCGGCCCGGGCGGACGGCGCGGTGGGCGTGGCCGTGGGCGCGGATTCCGAAGAGGTGAAAAAGAACTTTTCCGTGGAAACGGACCGCGGGGGACGCATCCTGCAGGTGGAGGAAAAGCCCGTGGCTCCGGCTTCCCGCGTCAAGGGCGTGGGGGTGTACGTGCTGCCGGAGGCGGTGTTTTCGGTTTTGGGCCGCCTGGCCAAAAACCCCCGCACCCAGGCCCTGGAGCTCACCGACGCGCTCCAGGCCGTGGCGGACGAAGGGTTTCGCCTGCTGGCCCACCCCGTGAAGGGACCGGACTTCAACGTGAACACTCCCGCGGACCTGCTGGCCCTGAACCTGCGGCTTCTGGGGGACCGGGAAAGCTGGGCCGGGCCCGGGGCGGACATCGCCCCGGACGCGAGGGTGGAAAAGAGCGTGGTGGGGGCGGGGGCCCAGGTGGGCCGGGGCGCGGTGGTGGAGCGTTCCCTGGTGTTCCCCGGGGCCGGGGTGGAGGACGGCGCAAGGCTTTGCCGGGTCATCGTCACGGAGCAGAATTCGGTGTGCCCGGTGGGGGGGCGGGAAGGCGGCGCCTGAACGAACCGGCGGGAACCCGTTTCCCGCGTCCTGGAAACCCAAAAACGGGAAGGGGCTTAAAACGCCCTCTTCCCGTTTTTTGGGGTTCGGCTTTGGGGAAGGCTCAGTCCAGGTTGCGCCAGAAATCTTCTCCGGGGCGGCGGGCCTGGTCAGGGAAGTCGGAAGGTCCCGCCACGCCGCCGGGCCGGCGGCCGGTGAGCCTGGCCACCCGCTCCTCGATGGGCGGATGGGTGGAGAACAGGTTGGCCATGCTCCTGCCGGAAAGCGGGTTCACGATGAACAGGTGGGCCGTGGCCTGGGCCGCCTCGGTGCTTGCCCGCAGCGGCGCGCGGCCCGAGTAGGCCCCCAATTTCTCCAATGCCCGGGCGAGCCCCCGGGGGCTGCCCGCGATCTTGGCGCCCGTGGCGTCGGCGTCGAACTCCCTGGAGCGGGACACCGCCGCCTGGATGAGCACCGCGGCGATGGGCGCCAGGATGGACATGGCCAGCAGGCCGATGATGTTGCCCCCGCCTTCGTCGTCTCCGCTGCGGAAGCCGCCGAAGATAGCGCTCCACCGCGCCATGGTGGCCAGCATCATCACCGCGCCGGCCAGGGTGGCGGCGATGGAGGAGATGAGGATGTCCCGGTTGGCCACGTGTGCCAGCTCGTGGGCCAGCACCCCCTCCACCTCCTCGTCGTCCATGAGATCGAGAAGCCCCTGGGTCACGGCCACCACCGCGTGCTCGGGGTTCCTTCCCGTGGCAAAGGCGTTGGGCGCGGCCTCGGGCAGGATGTACACCCCCGGCTTGGGAATGCCCGCGCGCCGGGCGAGGTTTTCCACCAGCCGGTGCAGCCTGGGGGCCTGTTCCGGGGTCGCCTCCCGCGCCCGGTACATCTTCAGGACGATCTTGTCCGAGTACCAGTAGGAGAAGAAGTTCATGGCCCCGGCGAACACCAGGGCGATGACCATGCCCGTGCGGCCGCCCAGGAGGTTCCCCACGAACAGAAGGAACGCGGTGAGCCCGGTCAAAAGCAGGGTGGTCTTGATGCGGTTGCCCATGCAAAGGCCTCCTTGCCGGCCGGCTTGCGCCGGCAAAAAAGATGGTTGCGTTGTAGCCGCTATACGGCTTTATACGGATTCGATCCAAATATAAGGAGCACGGGCGCGTTTGCAAGAGTCCCGCCGTGCGGAGTTTCCGGGATGTGACAGCCATTTGGACGAGCGGAATGTGACAAAAGGGCCGGTTTGGGTGCGCGCGGACTGGCTGGTGGACGGATTGGGCGGGCCGCCGGTCAAGGCCCCGCTGGTGGAGGCCCGCCGGGGCGTGATCCAGCGGGTGGCCTCGGGGGAGGCCCCGCCCCCGGGGGCGGAGGTGCGGGAGCTTTCCGGCCACACCCTGCTCCCGGGGTTGGTGGACGCCCACGTGCACCTGGCCATGTCCGGCGAGCCGGACCCGGCCATCCGGGAGACCCAACTGGACATGAACTACCCGGCCGCCAAGAGGGTCATCCGGGAGAACCTTGTGCGCATGGCCGCCTGGGGCATCGTCGCCGCGCGCGACGCCGGGGACCGCCGGGGCCACGTTTCCCGCTACCTTTCGAAGCGCGGCGGAGCAAGCCTGCCCGCGGTCGTGGCCTCGGGCCGGGCCTGGCACGCCCTGGGCCGCTACGGAAAGATGATCGGCCGTTCCCCGGAGCCGGGCCGGTCGCTGGCCCGGGGCATCGAGGCGGACTGCGAACCGCGCGGGGTGGTGAAGATCATCCAGTCGGGCATCAATTCCCTGGACGAATACCGCCGCCAGACCCCGCCCCAGTTCTCCCTGCCCGAGCTTTGCGCGGCCGTGGACGCGGCCCGGGCCTGCGGGCTTTCCGTCATGGCCCACGCCAACGGCGAAGAACCCGTGGCCATCGCCGTGGCCGCGGGCGTGGCCAGCGTGGAGCACGGGTTCTTCATGGGGGAGGGGAACCTTGCGGCCATGGCGAAAAAGGGCACGGTGTGGGTGCCCACGGCCGTGACCATGGACGCCTACGCCAGGGTGCTTCCGCCCGAAAGCCCCCAGCGGGACATGGCCCTGCGCCTGCTGAACCACCAACTCGAGCAGCTTGCAAAGGCGCGGGAGGTGGGCGTTGCCGTGGCCACGGGCACGGACGCGGGCAGCCCCGGCGTGATCCACGGCCCGGCGCTTGCCCGGGAGATGCGGCTGTTCATGGACGCGGGCTACACCCTGGCCGAGGCGGTGGCCGCGGC
>JAFDHW010000334.1 GCA_019308705.1 Deltaproteobacteria bacterium | reverse complement strand
AGAAGGATGAGGGTGAGAAAAAGGGCGGCTTTTCGAAAAAGCATGGGAAAAGGCGCAAATTGGCGGTCAAAGCCCCTGGCCGGGCGGCCTGCCGGAAAGGGAAACCCAAGCCCGGGCCTCGCCGGGGGACGGGGCCGGGGCGGCTATCGGGGGAGCCGGCCGCGGCAAAACCAGCGGGCACGGCAAACGCAAGCAAAAACCGGCCGACGCTGCTTCCCCCGCGGGTCAGCGCAGGGCGACCTCCCGCAGGATTTCTATGGAATCCAGCGCCTTGCCGGTTCCCTGGGCCACGGTGGACAGGGGGTCGTCCGCCACGGTGACGGGAAGGCCGGTTTCCTCGCGCAGAAGCTTGTCCAGGTTCTTCAACAGCGCGCCGCCGCCGGTGAGCACGATGCCCCGGTCCACGATGTCCGCGGAAAGTTCCGGCGGCGTCTGTTCCAGGGCGATCTTCACGGTTTCCACGATGGCGTCGATCTGCTCGGAGATGGCGATGCGCACCTCCTCGGAGTCGATGGCCAGGATCTTGGGGATGCCGCTGACCAGGTCCCGGCCCTTGACCTCGATGGTTTCCACGTGTTCGGGGTCCGGGTAGGCGTTGCCGATCATGGTCTTGATGGCCTCCGCCGAGCGCTCGCCGATGAGGAGGTTGTACTTCCGCTTGATGTATTGGATGATGGCCCGGTCCATCTTGTCGCCGGCCACCCGGATGCTCCGGGAATACACGACGCCCGCGAGGGAGATCACCGCCACCTCGGTGGTGCCGCCGCCGATATCCACCACCATGTTGCAGGTGGGCTCGATGATGGGCAGCCCCGCGCCGATGGCCGCGGCCATGGGCTCCTCGATGAGGAAAACCTCCCGCGCACCCGCGCTCTCCGCCGATTCCTTCACCGCGCGCATCTCCACCTGGGTGATGCCCGAGGGCACGGCGATGACGATGCGCGGCCGCACGAAGGCCCCCCGGTTGTGCACCTTGCGGATGAAGTGGGACAGCATAGCCTCGGTGACCTCGAAGTCGGCGATGACGCCGTCCTTCATGGGCCGGATGGCCACGATGTTGCCCGGGGTCCGGCCCAGCATTCGCTTGGCGTCGGTCCCCACGGCCAGGACTTTGTCGCGGTGGCGGTTGTCCGTACGCACGGCCACCACGGAGGGCTCGGAAAGCACGATGCCCTTGCCCCGGACGTACACCAGGGTATTGGCCGTGCCCAGGTCTATGGCCAGATCATTGGAAAAAAGGCCGTAGAGGGATTGAAAAAATGGCATGGCGCACCAAGACGGAAAGGCGGATGCTTTCCGCGGCTTTCGCCCGGGTCCGGGCGGGGTTACACGCTTTATGAGCGCAAGCAAAAGGGACGGGCCTTACAGGCGGCGTCCAGCCCGGGATTGCCCGCCCCATGAACGTGGCGGATAATGTTCCGGCCCCAAAAATCTGCAACAAAAACAACGGTCCGATTTTTGTTGGAAATTCCAGGCTGGACAACGAAGACAAATTAGCATGCAAAAAGCGAACTTGCAAGGCCGATGGAGGCCGGGAACATGAAAATTCTTCCAAAAACGGCCCATGGCCGTCCAAAAGGCCGGGGCGGGGCCACCCGCCCCATCCGGGCTCACGGCTTTTCCCTTGACACCCGCCCGGGTGCCGGGCCAAGACTATCCCGCCGCGCACTCCCTGCCAAAGGACCGGGACGATGGTCACCCTTGCCGCCCTTGCAGCCGCCGCCTACCTTCTGGGCTCCGTGCCTTTCGGGGTGGTCTTCGCCTCCCTGGCGGGCAAGAAGAACCTCCGCGAGGAGGGCTCGGGCAACATCGGCGCCACCAACGTGGCCCGGGTTGCGGGATGGGCCCCGGGGCTGGCCACCCTGGCCGCGGACGCGGGCAAGGCCGCGGTGCCCGCGGCCCTGGCGGCCGCCCTTTCCCCGGCCGGATCGCCATGGCCCGCGCTGACGGCCGCCGCAGCCCTGGTGGGGCACATGTTCCCCATATGGACCCGGTTCCGTGGCGGGGGAAAGGGCGTGGCGACGGCCGCGGGCGGGCTGGCCGTTCTTTCCCCGCCCGCCCTGGGCGGGTGCCTGGCCGGGTTCGCGGCCATGGTGGCCGTCACCAAAAGGGTTTCCCCCGGCTCCCTTGCCGCCGCGGTTCTCATGCCTCCCTTTCTGGCCGTATCCGGCGCCCCCTGGCACCACGTGGCCTCGGGCGCGGCGATGTCCGCCCTTGTCTGGTTCGGCCACAGGAAAAACATCCGCCGCCTGCTCCGGGGCACGGAACCCCGGTTCTTCGGCGGCGAAAAACCGCCTCCCGGCGAGGAATGAACCCGGATATCCAGGGGAGGGTCAAAAAAACGCGGACAAGGGTCCTTTTCACGAAAAACAAAAGGGGGAAAACAACGGCCAAGGTCATGGACGAGGCCTGCAGGGCAGGACCGCCGGCGTCATTTTGGAAGATTTTCTTGTCCCTGAGGCTTGTCCGCCAGGAACGCTTCCGGCAGTCCGAAACCCCGGCCCGTTTGCATGATATCCTGAGCCGGAAAACCAAACCGCCGAGGCGGATGGGCATGGTCAAAACCGGTTGCAAAAATTCCGGCTTTTCTGGTATACGAATCTCTTTACCCTGTGGCCCTTGCCGCGCAGACCAGCCACCGGGCGGACAGCCCGGAATCACGCACGCCTCCGGACCGGCTCTCCGGTGCTTCCCGCGCGAAGTCGGGGGTCGGGGCGATGGGGGCGGTGGAAACCAACCACAACAAGGAGAGTGAATCGATGGCGTACGTATCCATGAAGGAGCTTCTGGAAGCGGGCGTGCACTTCGGGCACCAGACCCGCAGGTGGAACCCCAAGATGAAACCCTACATCTTCGGGGCGAGAAACGGCATCTACATCGTGGACCTGCAGAAGACGGTCCGCATGTTCAAGGCGGCCTGCGACTTTGCCACGGAAACGGTGGCCAACGGCGGCAAGGTCCTTTTCGTGGGCACCAAGAAACAGGCCCGGGAAACCATCTACAACGAGGCCAACCGCGCCGAGATGTTCTATGTGCACAACCGCTGGCTGGGCGGCATGCTCACCAACTTCCAGACCATCAAGAAGGGCATCGACCGGCTGAACTACCTCAATGAGCTCTTCAACGACGGCTCCATCCAGATGTTCCCTAAAAAGGAGCGCCTGAAGCTGGCCAAGGAGCGCACCCGCCTGGACAACAACCTAGGCGGCATCCGCACCATGAAGAAGCTGCCCGACGCCTTGTTCGTGGTGGACCCCAAGAACGAGGCCATCGCCGTGGCCGAGGCAAGCCGGTTGAGCATCCCCATCGTCGCCATAA
>JAFDHW010000333.1 GCA_019308705.1 Deltaproteobacteria bacterium | reverse complement strand
CTCGGTTCCCTCAAAGGGAAGGCCAAGCGTCTTTTCCCATAATTGGCGGGCATCATCAATGCTTTGCACAGCGATTCCCAGGTGGTCGATCTTCAGGATTTTCATGGCGCCTCCTTCAAGGGGTCGGTTTTCTCCATCATTTGATGGAGAACCGTGCCACCTTGCTTTGGCAAGAGTCAAGGAAAAAAGGGCTGATCAATTCCGGACGAAGGGGGCCACGGCTTCGGAAAGCTCCGATCCCCGGGCCATTTCCAGGATTTCCGGGGGGTACAGGAGCGGCTTGTCCAGGGCCAGGGCCAGGGCCGCCTCCAGGGGAAGGAACCACTCCCTGGCCGGGGAAGAGGCCAGAAGATGGAACACGGCTTCGAATTCCCCGGCCGCAATCCCCTTCAGCAGGTGGCCAAGGGCCGGGGCGAGGTCCGGGCTGGCCTGCCCCGCCATGGCTTCCAGAGCACAGGCCGCGGCCTCCCGGTCCCAGGCCGAGCCGGCCTGCTCCGCCGGTTTGGACGAGGCGTCCAGAGCCGTTTGCTCCTCCGGGGACAGGCACCCGCGCACGTCGGCGAACCGCGGGGCTGCGGCTATCTTTTCCGCCAACTGCCACGCGGCGGAATCCGGGTGCTCGAGGAACTTCCGGACCACCCTGGCGGCTTCGGTCAGCCGCCCCTGCCCCATGAAGAACAAAGCCAGCTCCGCGGCCGCCAAGGGGCACGCCGGATCCAGGGACACGGCCTTTTCCAGGGCGCGCTCCGCCCGCTCCGGGTTGTTCGCCCTCCGGTGGGCGACCCCCAAAAGCCGCCAGGCCGCGGGATCGCCCGGGTCCAGGATCACCGCCCGGGAAAGCGCCTTTTTGGCCTCCTCCACCCGCGCGGGTTCTTTCAGGAACAGCTCGCCCAGCCGGACAAACGCCCACGCGGGCTCCGGGTCGGCGGCGATGCTTCTCCGCAACGCCTGCTCCGCCTTCTCCGGCTGCCCGGAAAGGGCCAGCAGCCTGCCAAGCTCCGCCAGGGCAAAGGCCGTTTCGCCCCCCCCTTCCGACGCCTTGCGCAAAAGTTCCAGCGCCTCGCCCTCCCTGCCCGGCTGCCGGGCCAAAAGCGCGCCCATGGCGGCCAGGGCCGGGGAATCTTCCGGCTCCCTTTCCAGGTGCCGGGCCAGATCCTTTTCCGCCTCCGCGGCCTGTCCGGCGGCGCATTCCACCAGTCCCCGCAGCCTCGTGGCCTGCCCGTCCGCCGCCAGGGTGCAGGCCCGCACCGCCTGCGCGTGATCCCCGGCCAGGACCAGGGCCGCGGCCGCCAAAAGGTATGCCTGCCCACCGGCGCCCTCTTCCCCCGCCTGCAAGAGCTCCTTTGCGGCCTCGGCGGGCCCCTCCCCCGCCGGGATGGCCAGAAGCCCGTCCAAAAGCCTCGCTTCCGGATCCGGATCCGCCCGTTTCATGCAAACTTTGCGCATCAGGACCGGATCGCGGGAGTCGCAGGCTGCTTCCCGGGCCTGGTCCGCGGCGGTCCCGCCTCCCGCCTTTTCCCGTGCGGCGGCGGCTTCGTTCTCCCTGCCCTGGGCCTCGTACAGGTCCGCCAGGGCCCGCCAGGCCAGGGCATACTCCTGGTCCAGGACCAAGGCTTTTTCCAGGGCCTTTTCCGCTTCCCCGCCCCGGTCCTGCCCGGCCAGGAACATGCCCAGAAGCGTCCAGACCAGGGGAGCTTCCGGGGCCAGGGAACTGGCGATGCGATAGGCCTGTTCCGCGTCCACGGCCCGGTCCGGAGACTCGTGGAGCAACCGGGCCAGGCCGAGCCAGATGGCCGCATGGCCGCTCTCCCGGTCCACGGCGGCCAGGTAGGCATCCTCGGCCCGCGCGGACGCGCCCAGGGAGTGGTACAGCGCGCCCAGGGACGCCCAGGGGCCGGCGGCCTCCGGGTTGTCTTGCGCCTCCCGCTTCAGCGCCGCCTCCAGCGCCCCGGGGTCCGCGCCGCCGGGGACGGCAAGACCGGCCTCGGCCAGGACCTCCAGGGGCGGCAGGAAGGATGCTTCCGGGGCGGGGCCGTCCTTGGGGGAAGGCCCCATCCGCACCCGGGCCTCCTCCAGCATGCGCGCACACAAAGGCTCCAGAAAGGGATAGAGGGGATCCTGCTTTGCGCGCTTGCGGGGGGCGGCGGAGGCTCCGGGCTCCGGCCTGGGGGCCGCCTGTTGGAGGGCCAGGAAAAAGGCTTCCAGGGCGTCCAGCCTCCTGCGTCCGGCCGGGCACTTCACCAGGGCGTGGAGCGACATTCCCGGGATCGACGGCACATACCACTTCCTGCGCCCTTCCCGAAAAAACTCGCTGACCAGGCCCCTGCCCGAAAGCCGGTTCAGCAAGGCGGAGGCTTGGTTGGCGTCCATGGCGCAGACCGGCCCGGCGTCCCTGGCCGCGGCGGGAAACCAGGACCGGCACACGAACCCGAACACCCGCCGCTCCGCCGGCGGCAGGGCCTTGTACAAAGGAGAAAAATCGCCGGACAGGCTTCCGGCCGCTGCAGCCAGACGGTCCGGCAGGCCCGCGGAACCTTGCGCCGCCGCCAGGGCAGCCAGGACCCGGGGGTTGCCCAGGGCCAGCGCGGACCAGGGCGCCTCCCCCAAGCCGGGGTCAAGCGCATCCAGGAAATCCGCCGCCTCGCTCCGGGAAAGCGGCGCAAGCTCGAAAACCTCCAGCATGAGGGCGTCCGGCTCCGCGAAAAGCGGCTTTTTGCCCGCCAAGGAAGAAGACTGCACGGCGGCGGCCACCCACACGCCGGGCGCGGCAGCCAGGCGCAGGAACCGGGCCCGCTCCCCCGGGGAGGAAAAGGCTCCGTCCAGGTCGTCGGCGAACACCGTCACCGGGGCGGGAGCCCGCTTGACGGCCTCCTCCCAAGCCGACTCCGGGTTCCCGCCGCCGGCACCGCCCCCGAGGGCGGAGACCAGTCCGGCCAGGGCGGCCTCCGGCGAGGCGGCCTGGTCCAGGAAGGACGGGACGACCGGCGTTCCCGAGCCGGAGGCGGATAGCTCCGCGGCCAGGCGGCGCAAAAACACGCTCTTTCCCGAGCCCGGCCCGCCGACGACCAGAAGCCCCCCACCTTCCCGCCGCAGCAGGGCCACCCGGGCGCGCTCCAGGAGCGCGGGCCGCGCCGGGGCCAGGGCAAGCGCCTGCTGGTCCGTAAAACACCAAGGGTCCATGGCGTGATCATACCTCAATGCCATCATTATTTCCAACAGAAATGTTGATGTTAAGGAAAGTCTTGCATTTTGGCAAGTTGGCGCCACCTCTTGGCGGACAGCTTGTTTCTGGGCCCACCTCATCCCGCTGCCGGTCGTGTCGAAGCGGCAG
>JAFDHW010000332.1 GCA_019308705.1 Deltaproteobacteria bacterium | reverse complement strand
AGAATCCCTCCAATAATCAGACTGTCTTTGGCGCAAGACCCAAAAAACAGCTCCAACGGATTGAAAATAAAGAAAAATTCGATCTCGGGCAAAATTGCTCATGAATAATCCGGGTTAAAGGATCAGTCGGTGGGACGTGGGAACAGCAGGTAACGAAGCCACCCGGCCAGGGTGTTCTTGCCGTGGATTTCGCGGTCCGCGTCCAGGAGCATCTTTCGGGTGGTTTCGTAGTCGCGGAACATGAACTCGCGGCCCACCACGGGCTGGGACGGGTCCAGCTCGCGCACCACCTGGGCGGGGTTTCCCGCGGCGATGCAGTTGTCCGGCACGTCGCGCACCACCACGGAACCGGCCCCCACCACGGAGTTCTCGCCGATGGTGACGCCTTTGCATACGATGGCGTGGTCGCCGATCCAGGCGTTGTCGCGGATGGTCACGGGCGCGGTCCGGCCCACGGGCGCGCACCGGTCCTGGATGCCGTGCCAGTCCGCGTCCGTAATGTATGCGCCATGGGCCATCATCACGCCGTCGCCGATGGTGATGGCCGTGGCGCACTGCACGCGCACCCCGGGGCAGACGAGGGCGTAGTGGCCGATGCGCAAAAGCCCCTTGCCCTCCCAATTCTCCGGGTCGTTTTCCGGGGCCGCCTGTTCCCCGTGGAGGATGGCGGAAAAGTCTTTCAGGTCCTTCTGGGCCCAGGAGATGAGGTGCACGCGGGCGTAAGGCTCGGCGATGATGGTGGCGAAGTCTCCCAGGGAGATGTTGTACCCGAACACGGATACGCACCAGGGCCTGAGCACGGTGGGGTGCTTGCCCAGGTGGGCGAACTGGGGCCTGAGCCATCGCTCCGTGTACAAGGAGGCGAGCTTGGCCTGGGCGCTCTTGAGCCAGTAGGGGCGGTGGTCCTTGCGCATGGTCTGCCGGAAAGGTTACGCGGCGGAGATCTTCCGCGCCGGTTCGCCGGAGGCCAGGGCCCCGGCCGGGGCCTGGGGGCAGAACACCAGGCAACCCCGGGTGCAGCCGTAGAGGGCGTCGGCGGCCAGAAGCACCGCGGCGGTGGTCCACGAGGTGCGCTCCTCGGGCCAGATCACGCTGTCGGGCACCGTGATGCCGGTCCAGTACAGGCCGTCGTCGAACCGGGAGTTTTTTATCCAGGAAAAAAGCTCCCCGGCCTGGCCGTGGCGGCCGGCGGCGCACAGGGCCAGCACCAGCTCCGCGCTTTCGGCCATGGTCACCCAGGGCCGGTCGGAAACGCAGCGCACCCCCCAGTTTTCCACCACGAACTTGTCCCAGAAAGCGTCCAGGCGGGCGTGGGCCGCTTCCCCCTCCACCGCGCCGCACAGGATGGGATAGTACCAGTCCATGGAGTAGCGGTCCTTGGACTGGTCAAAGCATCCCGGCCGGTTCCTTATGGCCTCCCCCAGCCGGCGCTTGGCGAACTCCCACCGGGGCCGGGTCTTGTGCAGCCGGGCGGCGATGGCAAGACCGCACTTCAGGGCCAGATAAATGGAGGAGGACCCGGTGAGAAGCGCCCGCTCCTCCACCGTCCCGTCCTCTGCCACGCTCCAGAAAATGCCGCCGTCCTCGCCCTGCAGGCCCACGCAGAAGTCCAAGGCCGCGCACACCGCGGGCCACATGCGATTCAGGAAAGAGGCGTCCTCGCACACCAGGTAATGGTGCCAGACCCCCACGGCCAAGTACGAGCTCATGTTGGGGTCCTTGCGTCTCTCCAGGGGTTCGCCGTTTTTGTAGGACGCGTACAGGCCGCCGTCCTCCATCTGCCTGGAGGCCACCCACAAAAAGGCTTTCCTGGCCTCTTCCAGGTATCCGGCCACGGAAAGCGCCATGGCGGACTCCACGTGGTCCCAGGGGTCGGTCTTGCCCCCTGCGGACCAGGGAATCTCGCCGTCCGGTTTCTGCAGCCGGCAGATGGCCCCGGCCATGGCGGAAAGGTCGATGGCCTCGAAGATGGGCTTTTCGGACAACTTCTGTTTCATGGATCCTCTTTCCGGAAATACAAAACCACGCTCTCGGCCGCCGGCGGGGCAAGGAGCCGGCTCAAGAGACGGAGGGCGCGGGCCTGTTTTTGGTGTGCCGGTTCAGAAACCTTTCGTGCGCCGCGACCGCCGGGGGCCAGGGCCACTTTCCATGGGTCGACGGCCGGCAAACGCCACCGCGGCCTTTCCGGCGATCAAAAGGCCGGCCGCCGCGAAAACGCGCGAAAATTGGGGCCTGCGCCCCCATCCCCGGGGTAAATGCATCCCATAGCACGCCCCCCCGTCAAATGACAAGGGCGGGGTGACATTCTCGCGGGGCCGGCTGATGGATTCGGCGGATGGGGGAAAGGCTCGGGATTTGGGGGAGGCACCGGCTAGGCTCCCAGGTCGCCCAGGGTGTATTGCAACAGCGCGCAGGCGGCCACGGCAGCGGTTTCCGCCCGCAGGATGCGAGGGCCCAGGCCCACGGGGACAAGACCCTCGCTTTCCAGGAGCCGGACTTCCCGGGGCGCAAACCCGCCCTCGGGCCCCACCACGGCCAGCACGTCGCCCTTGCGGGGGGCATCCTGGGGCAGGAAAAAGGGCCCGGCCAGCCTTTCCCAGAAGAACACGCGCAGGGCGTAATCACGGGTTCCTTGGCAAAGCTGTTCCAGCCCGGCCGGGGGGAAGACCTCCATGACGCGGTTGTTTGTGCTCTGCTTGGCGGCCTCGACGGCGATTTTTCTCCAGCGGTCCATCCGGTTCGCCGCATCCCTGGGCCGGGGCACGGAGCGGTCGCACAGCAGGGGATGAAACCCCGCCACCCCCAGCTCGGCGGCCATGCGCACGGCCGTGTCCATGCGCTTGGTCTTGACCAGGGCCAGGGCCAGATGAAGCCTTATGGCCGAAGCCTCTCCGGCGGGCCTTTTTTCCTCCACCCACAACTCCATCCGGCCGGGGGCCGTGGAGGTGACCTGGGCGCGCCAGGATGCGCCCGAGCCGTCGAAAAGCTCCACGGCCTCCCCCGGGGAAAGGCGCAGAACCGCCGCGTGGGCGGCCTGGTCCCCCACCAGGAAAAACGGCTCGTTGACCCGGGGCGCTTCATGGACCAGAAAACGGCGCATGGTGCCTCCCTTGCTGTTGGATTTGCACAATTCCTTTATCCCGGATTATTCATGAGCAATTTTGCCCGAGATCGAATTTTTCGTTATTGTCAATCCGTTGGAGCTGTTTTTTGGGTCTTGCTCCAAAGACGGTCTGATTATTGGAGGAATTCTGCCATTCGGGCAAAATTGTTCACCCTTCGGGCTCGCCCGATTTCCGCGCTGGCCGCGTTATCGGGGCTCGGCGTACCAAAGTA
>JAFDHW010000331.1 GCA_019308705.1 Deltaproteobacteria bacterium | reverse complement strand
GCTCGGCGTACCAAAGCACGCCTTCACCCCTCTAGCCTTGCCAGCACGGAAATCAGGCTTCGTGAATAATCCGGGTTAATCCATACAATAAACCCTTTTGGTTTAAAAGGGCCGGCCAAGCCTGTCAAAAACATTTTTATCCCCGGCCCGAAGCGCCGCAAAGGCCTGCTTCGTGTTTACAAACGCCCGGGATTCTGCCAAAAAGAAGAGAGCGCAAGCCGCTTTCAACCCTCGGATTCTCCATGCGATTTTTTGCCGGCCGCCGGCCGGCGCGGGCCTTTGTCCGGCTGCGTCCGGGGCTTGGGCGGGCGGTCTTCCTTTCTCCAGTCGAACAAAACAACGGGCGTTTTGCGGCAATGGCATTTTTCCGCAAATTCCAGAACATGCTGACCTCCTTCGCGGTGCTGGTGGCCCTGGTTCCCCTGGGGGCCATCTGGCTGGTGGCCGTCCAGGTGCTGGATCACCGCCTGGAAGAGGATATCGTCCAGCAGAACCTGCTTTTCGCCAGCACCCTGGCCGATCGCATCCAGGCGGGCATCCGCGCCAGTTCCTCCCTGTTGTGCGTGCTGGCCCGGGGCATGGAAAACAACGCGGCCTTCGGCCGGGACATTCTCCAGGCCGCCGTGGACGAGGACCTTCTCTTGTATTCCGTGCTGCTCACCGATTCGGAGGGCAGGGTGCTGGCCGCCGCCCCCCCCGAGTCGTCCTTCCTCCCCCCCGAAGCCGAGGATGCGGTTGCCTTCGCGCTGTCGGTGAAGGGCCTCACCTTCTCCCGCCCCTTTACCGGCCCGGACGGAGAGCCCGCCATGGCCGCGGCACGCGGCACGGAAAAGGGCGCTGTCGTGGGCCTGTTCTCCCTGGCCCTCGTCCTGGAGTCCGTGGCCGGCAAGCAAGGCCCGGAGGGGGGCAGGATCTTCCTCCTGGACCGCCACGGGAACATGCTGGCGGCCTCGGCCGGGGACCGGGAGAGCGAAGGCATCGGCCCGTCCACCATCCAGGCCCTGGCCCCCAGCCTGGAAAACCCTGGGCGCCTGACCGCCGAGGTGGAAGGCCGCCGCATCCAGGTCTCCGTGTCCCTGGTGCCCTTGACAGGCTGGCGGATGGCCGTGATCTCCTACGAAAAGCAAAACATGGGCCTCCTCCACGAGGTGCGGATCGTCTTCTTCGCCGGGGCGGTGGGGGGGCTGCTCCTGGCGCTCATCCTGGCCCGGTGGCTTTCCGCCCGGCTGGCCGCGCCGGTGAAGAACCTGGCCGAACAGACCCGCAAGGTGGCCCAGGGCGACTACGCCCCCCTTCCCGTGAAAAAGAGTTTCAACGAGCTGGAATCCCTGGCCCGGGACTTTTCCGCCATGACCGAAGCGGTGCGGAAGCGGGAGCAGGCCTTAACCCATAGCGAGGAGCGGCAACGGGCCATCTTAGACGGCATCCGGGACGCCTACTACGAGGTGGACAAGCGGGGGTTCGCCACGGATTTCAACGACGCTTTGTGCGAAATCCTGGGCGTGGAGAGAAACGACCTCTACGGGGTGCGGTTCACCGAGTTTGTCCGCAACGAGGACAAACAGATCGCTTATGCCGTGTTTTCGCGGGTGTACCGCACGGGCCGGCCGGCCATGGGCATCCAGCTCTCCATCACCCGGGCCGACGGCTCCCAGCGCACGGTGGAGGTCAGCGCCAGCCTGGTGTGGAAAAACGACGAGAAGGCGGGTTTTCGGGGCATCGTCCGCGACGTCACCACCCGCCGCATCATGGAGGCGGAACTCTCCCAGACCAAGCAGTTTCTGCAGAACATCCTGGAAAGCTCCATGGACGCCGTCGTGTGCACGGACCTGGAAGGCTACGTGGAGTACGCCACCCCCCGCATCCGGGACCTTCTGGGCATTACCGAGGGACAGATGGTGGGCACCAAGGTGGAGAACTACTACGCCCGGGGCAAGGAAGACGCCAAGAACATCATGAAAGGCCTTGCCACCCAGACCGGGTTCACCAACTACGAGATGCAGGTGAAAAACGCCAACGGCGACATCCGCGACGTGTCCCTTTCCGTGTCGCTGTTGAAGAACGACGTGGGCGAGCCCATCGGCACCATGGGCATCGTGCGGGACGTGACCTGGCACAAGCGGCTGGAAAACCAGCTGTTCCACGCCCAGAAGATGGAGGCCATCGGCACCTTGGCCGGGGGCGTGGCCCACGACTTCAACAACCTGTTGATGGGCGTCCAGGGATACACGTCGCTTCTGCTTTTGGACATGGAGCCGGACCACCCCCACTACGACAAGCTGAAAGGCATCGAGCAGCAGGTGAAGAGCGCCTCGGACTTGACCCGCCAGCTTCTGGGCCTGGCCCGGGGCGGCAAGTACCAGGTGCGGCCGGAAAATCCCAACGACATCGTGGAGGGCGCGCTGAAGGTCTTTGGCCGGACGCACAAGGAGATCCGCATCCACAAGGCCCTGGCCAAGTCGGCCTGGACGGTGCGGGTGGACCGCGGGCAGATAGAGCAAGTGCTGTTGAACCTGTTCGTCAACGCCTGGCAGGCCATGCCAGGGGGCGGGGACATCACCCTGGAGACGAAGAACATCACCCTGGACGCGGAATCCGCCATGGCCGCGGGCATCCCTGCGGGGGACTACGTGATGATGCGGGTCACGGACACGGGCGTCGGCATGGACGAGGCCACCCTGTCCAAGGTGTTCGACCCCTTCTTCACCACCAAGGACAAGAGCCGGGGCACGGGCCTGGGCTTGGCCTCGGCCTACGGCATCATGAAAAACCACGGCGGGGCCATCACCGTGGAAAGCCAGGTGAACCAGGGCACCACCTTCCGGCTCTACATCCCGGCCGTCCGCCGGGCCGTGAGCCAGGGGCACAAGCCCCCGGAGACCGTGCACAAGGGCTCGGGCACCATCCTTCTGGTGGACGACGAAAAGACCGTCCTGGAGGTGGGACGCCAGATGCTGGAGTCTTTGGGCTACAAGGTGCTGCCCGCGGAAGGCGGGGCCCAGGCCGTGGAGCTTTACAGGGAGCACAAGGGGCTCACGGACCTGGTGATCCTGGACATGGTCATGCCCGGCATGGACGGCGAGGAAACCTTTGACGAGTTAAAGAAGATCGACCCGGGCGTCCGGGTCCTGGTGTGCTCAGGCTACAGCCTCCACGGCCAGGCCTCCAAACTTATGAAAAAGGGCGCGGCGGCCTTCATCCAGAAACCCTTTGCCCTGTCCGCCCTGTCAAGAACCCTCCAGAAGGTTCTGCCACCGAGAGCCAACTAGCCCGGATTATTCATGAGCAATTTTGCCCGAGATCGAATTTTTCTTTATTTTCAATCCGTTGGAGCTGTTTTTTGGGTCTTGCGCCAAAGACAGTCTG
>JAFDHW010000330.1 GCA_019308705.1 Deltaproteobacteria bacterium | reverse complement strand
TGTTCGACGAGGACCGGACCAACCTGGACGAGGAGAACAAGTATCCCATCTACGGCGACGAGAGCCGGGTGGACTACCAGGCCCTCTCCCGCGAGGAACTCTACCTCAAGGTGGAAAAGGACAAGAACAGCCTGCTTTACGGCGACTTCAACACGGACCTGAACAAGACCCGGCTCACCTCCTACAACCGGGCGTTCACCGGGTTTGCGGCCGAAGCGGACGAAGGGCCCTTCATGTTGCGGTCCTTTGCCGCCCACACGCAACAGACCCAGGTGGTGGACGTGCTGCCCGGCAGGGGGATTTCCGGTTACTACTTCCTGTCCCGCAACCTGGTCATTCCGGGTTCGGAACGGGTCATCATAGAGACCCGGGACCGGCACGCCAACCAGGTGGTGCTGGACCGGAAAACCCTAACCCGGGGCGTGGACTATGAAATGGAATACGCTCCCGGCCTCATCCTCTTCAAGGAGCCGGTGCCCAGCCGGGACGAGCGTTTCAACCCCGTTTTCATCGTGGCCACGTACGAAGCGGAAACCCACGGGGACGACAACTCGGTCTACGGCGGCCGGGCGGCGGTCCAGCCCTTGAGCTGGCTCACCATCGGCGGCACCTGGGTCACGGAAGAGACGGATTTCAAGGACAAGTACCTGGCCGGTTCGGATCTTACCTTGAACCTGCCCTCGGAAACGAGGATCAAGGCGGAAGCCGCCTGGGCCAACAGCCTGTTTGACACGGCGGGAGGCCTCACCGAGGACGCGGGCAACGCATGGCGGGTGGAATTACAAAGCCGCCCGGTTCCGGATTTGGCCCTAGAGGCCCACTACCAGGACGTGGGCACGGACTTTTCAAACCCCTCGGCGGTGGACGCCTTGAGGGGAACCCTGAGCATCGGGGCCAGCGCGTCCTGGCGGCCCCTCACCTCCTGGGAGTTCCACGTGTCCCACTTCCACGAGGAGGATAACCTGACCGACTCCCAGGATCGTCGTTCCATGGCCGGGGTGACGAAGACCCTGCCCAAACTGACACTCTACGGGGACGTGCTGATGGAAAACTACACCCAGGGCTCGCCACCCCTGGCCGACGACGACCGGCTGCTCCTGGCTTACGCGGACGAGGAGCTGGATGACGCCACGTCCGTGCGCGGCGGCTTGGAGTACGAGATCACTCCCCGGCTCAAAGCCGTGGCCTCCCATAAGCAGGGAGTGGACGGCTCGGACCACATCCTCACCAACGCGGGCCTGGACTACGCGTTTTCCGACGTTGCCCGGGCCTACGTGCGGGAGGAATACGGCAAGTACGAAGAGCGCGAGGAGCTACGCACCGTGGGCGGCGTGGAGGCCCAGCTGATGAAGAACACCGTGGCCTTCTCCGAGTACCGCCTGGACAACGGCGCTTCCGGAGACCGCAACCAGCAGGTCATCGGCCTCCGCAACAAGTTCATGCTGGGCCGCTCCGTCACGGGCAACTTCTCGGTGGAGCACCTGTCCACCCTGTCCGGCGACGACCGGCCCTTTGAACCCGACGCCCTGGCCGTGGCCGGAGCCCTGGAATACCTGCCGCGGGAGGATTTCCTGTGGACGCTTCGCCTGGAATACCGGGACGAGGATTCCGCGGTTCCCCACGCGGTGCACCTGGGCGAGCTGGGCCTCGCCTACAAGGCGCACCCGGACCACACCCTGCTGGCCCGGACCCGGAACTGGTGGGACGATTTTGACAACGGCACCGAGAGGCTCACCTCCCGCACCTTCGTGGGCTGGGCCTGGCGTCCGGTCGAGATCAACCGCTACAACCTCCTGGCCAAGCTGGAATACAAGACCGAGCGCGACACGGCCAGCGCGCCATCCTTCACCTCGGACGCATTCATCCCGTCCATCCAGGGCGTGCTGCGCATCGTCCCGGACCTGGTGGCCAAGGCCAAGTACGCGGCCAAGTTCACGGACTCCGACGGGTTCGACAACTACACGGACCTGGTCAGCGGCCGGCTCACCTACACGGTGAAAAACCGCGTGGACTTCACGGGCTGCGCCCGGGTGCTCACCGCCCACGAGGCCGGGGCCGTATTTTTCGGCGGCTACGGCGAGGTGGGTCTAAGGGTCGCGAAGGACCTGTGGTTCGCCCTGGGCTACAGCATGGACGAGTTTGACGCGGACCTGGTCGGCGGCGACTACACCGGCAAGGGCGGTTACCTCCGCCTCCGCTTCAAGTTCGACGAGGGCCTGCTGGGCATGTAGTCGGCGGCCGGATTTCAACCACAAAAAAAACGGGGCGGGCGAAAGCCCGTCACGTTCTTTTTGTGCGCCCTTCCGGGCCGCTACTTTTCTATGCCTGTGCGGGCGGCGACCCCCTGGAACCAGTAATGCTTCACCGGTTTCATTTCCGTGACCAGGTCCGCGGCCTCGATGAGATCCGGGTGGGCGTTCCTGCCGGTGAACACGAGTTCCACGCCTTCGGGCTTCTCCCGCACCAGAGCCAAAAGATCCTCCACGGAAAACAGCCCGAACCAGGCGGCCACGTTGGCCTCCTCCAGGATCACCAGGTCCCAGTCGCCGGACAGCATGGCCTCCTTGGCCTTGGCAAGGCCCTTTTGCGCGGCGCGCACGTCCGCGGGCCTCGGGGTCTTCACAAACCCGGAAAGCCCGTGCTGCTCCACGGTGATGAGGTCCGAAAACCGGGAAAGAGCCTTGATCTCGGAGTATTCGCCCATTTTCATGAACTGGGCGATGTACACGGAAAGCCCGGCCCCGGCCGCACGCACGGCCAGGCCGAGCGCCGCGGTGGTCTTGCCCTTGCCGTCTCCGGTGTACACCTGCACGTAGCCGCGTTCCATGATTCCTCCAGCAAAAAAGACCCCCTCCCAGACGGGAAGGGGCCTTGGATTGCTCGTCCGTCAAGCTCCGGCTAGGCCGTTCGTTTCCAGCCCTTGGAGCGGTACCGGCTGGTGTAGCGGTCCACGATGAGGCACTCCATGCCGGGCTGACGGTCCACGAAGTGGATGCCGTCCTTGGGCCCCATGACGAAAACGGCCGTGGACAGGGCGTCGGCCCGGGCCACGGTGTCGGCCCGCACCGTGACCGAAGCCGCGGCCGTGGGCGACTTGCCCGTGGCCGGGGTCACGATGTGGTGAAAAAGCTTCTCGCGGTCAAAGTACACCTCGTAGTGGCCCGAGGTGGCCACGGCGCCGTTGATCATGGAAATCTTGTCCACGTACCTACCGCCGCGGGGATCGCGCACGGCCACGGTCCAGGCGCGGCCCGAACCCTTGCCGCCGATGGCCCGGATGTCGCCGCCCGCGTTGATGAGCCCGTGGGAGACGCCCGCCTTCTCAAGCGCCCGCGCGCCGGCGTCGATGACATAGCCCTTGGCGATGCCA
>JAFDHW010000329.1 GCA_019308705.1 Deltaproteobacteria bacterium | reverse complement strand
GTGCAAAAAAGTTTGTCAGACCCCCGGGGCCTGGCCGAATACCGCGTCCGGCTGGACGAAAAGGCCGCCGAGCTTTTGGTCCAATCCGCCTACGGGGACGCGCGGCGGGTGTTGAACGCCCTGGAAGCAGCGGCGTTTTTGGCCGTCCCGGACGACAAGGGCGAACGGCTGGTCACGCCCGAGATCGCCGCCGCCGCGCTGCAGCGAAAGATCCTGGCCCATGACAAGGACGGCGAATCCCATTTCAACATCATCTCCGCCTTGCACAAGTCCCTGCGGGGCAGCGACCCGGACGCGGCCGTTTATTGGCTGGCAAGACTGCTGGAGGCCGGGGAAGACCCCCTGTACCCCGCCCGGCGCATGGTCCGGTTCGCCTCCGAGGACGTGGGAAACGCGGACCCCCGGGCCCTGGTCCTCGCCATGTCCGCCGTGGAGGCATACCGGTTGCTGGGCTCTCCAGAGGGCGAACTGGCCCTGTTCCAACTGGCGGCCTACCTGGCCTGCGCTCCCAAGAGCAACGCGTCCTACCTCGCGGAAAAACGGGCCCGGGAAGCAGTGAGAACATGCGGCGCCCTGCCGGTTCCCCTGCACCTGAGAAACGCTCCCACCCGCCTCATGAAGGAAGCGGGCTACGGCAAGGAGTACCTCTACCCCCACGACTTCCCCAGCGGATGGGTGGACCAGGACTACCTGCCCGAGGGCATGGACAAAACGCCCCTGTACCAGCCCGTTCCCCGAGGGGAGGAGAAGCGGGCGTTGGAACTGCTGGAAGTCCTCCGCACCAAAAAATCCAAACGCAGAAAAGACGCGAAACAAGAGGAACCGGACCCGCCAAAATCCTGATCCTGGCCCTGGCCTTGTTCTCCCTGGCCCAACCCGCGCCCGCGTTCGACTCCGGCGAGTGGAAAGGCCGCGTGAACGCCTTTTTCAACGGCGGCAAGCTTTCCGTGGAGGCTGGCGCCCACCAGGAAACCCGGCCCGAGTTCGGCGCGCTGGTGGATTTCAAAAAAGAAAAATGGCCCGTTTCCGTGTGCGCGGACCTGTTCTTCCGGCGCGCGGCCTGGTCGGGCGCCGTGGCCCGCCAAGGCCCGGACCCGGTGCACAGCACCCAGGAAGTGGCCATGGCCCAGATCCACCTGGGGGTGCGGAAATGCCTCGAAGCCGCCGAAGGAGTGGGACCTTTCCTGGACGGCGGCCTGGCCCTGGTGCGGGCCCACGGCGACCTCTGCTTCGGCCCGGACTCGAAAAACTTCGACGACGTGCGCGTCGGCCCCTGGGTCGGGGCCGGGGTCGCCTGGCGCACCACGAAACGCTTCTCCCTGGACCTGGATTTGCGCTATTCCCTCCCCGCCAAAGACCTGGACTGGGAAGGCGCGGACGGCCAGGCGCTTTGCCTGGGCGTGTTCATGGGCGTCTCCTTCTGACGCGCCCCAAGGACCCGCGCAAAACCCCCGGCGCGGAACTTCCGCGGCCGGGGGTTCCTTTTCGGGAAAACGGATCAGGCCGGGGCTAGCCGGCGGAGGCCGCCTTTTCCCTTTCCCTGCCCGGGATGGTGGACATGTAGTCCCGCTGCCAGATGGGCTCGGAAAGGGCGCGGTACCGGTCCCCGTATTCGGCCAGGCCCTTGATATAGTCCGGGTCCTCCAGGGCCTGCCTGGCCTCTTTGGTGATGGGCCAGGCGCCGTGGGTGCGGATGGCCGACTCCATGAAACGAAAATGGTCCCGCATGGGGCAGGGGGCCAGCCAGTTTTTCTTCTCCTCCGCAGGCTTTTTGTAGCCGTAGTCTTTCTGCCACTTCCTGATTTCGGCGAAAAAGGGGTGCTTCCACACGTCGTTGATGGTGCCGCCCCCTGCGAACACCTCCTTGATGTTCGCCACGGCGTAGGGCACGAACACGCAGGGCGTCACGTTGCCGTTCCAGTCGATGTACAGATACCCCGACTCCCGGCCCCCGGCCAGGCACCCCGAGGACGCCACCCCCGAGTTCCAGAAGTCCGCCACAAAGCACTTCTTCTCGTGGACCATGCGCTGGGTGCGGTAATACAGCTCAAGCCGCTCTTCCGGGGTGAGCATGAGGTCCAGGCTCTGCTCCCGGCCGATGGGCATGTACTGGAACATCCACCCGTAGAACGCGCCCTGCTGTTCGAAATAGAACTCCAGGAACTCGTCCGAGGAGAGCACCTCCCAGTTCTCCCGGGTGGGGGTCACGGAGACGCCGAAGCCCACCCGGTGCTTGCGCAGGATGTCGAAGGCCTTCATGATCTTCTTGAACACGCCCTTGCCCCGGCGGGCGTCGGTTTCCTTCTCGAACCCCTCCACGGAGATGCAGGGCGTGAAATTGCACACCTCGGCCATGCGGGCGGCGGTTTCGTCGTTGATCAGCGTGCCGTTGGTGAAGCTCAAAAACAGCTGGTCCCCGTGGCGCCCGGTCATGTCCAGGAGCCCGACGTCCCCGTCCTTCCACAGGAAGGGCTCGCCGCCGGAGAGCACGGTGAAGTGGGAGCCCCACAGCTCCTTTTTCTGGGTGAGCAGGGCGTCGAAGGTCTTCTCGTCCAGGCTCTTCAACCCGGACTCGCTGGCCGCGTAGCAGCCCTTGCAGGCCAGGTTGCACTTGCCCGTAGGCGAGATGACCAGAAAGTGCGGCGGCTTGAACCCCAGTTCCTCCATGGCCCGGCGCTGACCCAGCTTGTGGACGATCTCGTCCATGAACAGGTCCACCCAGCGCTCCAGCATGCCCGGCCCCATGAGGCCTTTGTCCAGGATCTTACACAGCCTGTTGGCCAGCGCCATGGCGTGGGCGAGCTCCTCCTCCCGCACGCGGCGGGGGTTGTCGCCCAGGTCGTCGCCGCACAGCGCGGCCGCGCCGGCTTCTTCCAGGTAAGCCAGAAGGCTCTGCCGGACCTCGGGGTTGGAGGCCATCAGCGAGATCATGCGCTTGAAGGAACTCTGGGACCCTTGAGCTGCGGAAGGTGAGGGCATCAGGTTTCTCCTTTCCTCCGGCTGTTTTGGATGAGCTGTCCGGAGAAGCGGATGCACCTGGATTGCGAGGGGCTGGCGGGAATTTACCAGCAGGAGTCCGGCAAAATCCTCGTGTAAAATGCAACAGATTCCGAAGTTTGTAAAGGGGTGAAGGGCTTATCCCGGATTATTCATGAGCAATTTTGTCCGAGATCGAATTTTTCTTTAGTTTCAATCCGTTGGAGCTGTTTTTCGGGTCTTGCGCCAAAGACGGTCTGATTATTGGAGGAATGCTGCCATTTGGGCAAAATTGTTCACCCTTCGGGCTCGCCCGATTTCCGCGCTGGCCGCGTTATCGGGGCTCGGCGTACCAAAGTACGCCTTCACCCCTCTATCCTTGCCAGCACGGAAATCAG
>JAFDHW010000328.1 GCA_019308705.1 Deltaproteobacteria bacterium | reverse complement strand
CATGAGCACCACCAGGGACAAGGCGTGGATGTGTCCTTCCACGCGGGTTTTGCAGATGGAGATGCGGTGGCCGTCCACCTTGGTCCTCCGGGCTTTCTTAAGCATCTGGAACAGAAGGTCCTTCTGCTTGGGCCCGTAGGAGGGACGCAGGAAGGTTTCCAGCACGGTCAGGTCCGCGTTTCTGTCCAGAAGCTCGGCCACGGCCCGCACGTCCCGGGAGGTGGTCTGGGGGAAGGAGAGGCTCCCCGTATCCTCGTAGATGCCGGCCAGAAACAGGGTGGACTGGATGGGAGAAAACTCGCGCCTCCCCGCCAGAAGCTCCTCCACCAGGAGGGTGGTGCAGGCGCCCACTTTTTCTTCCCGCCGCACCGAGGCCTCCATGTCCGAGATGTTGTCGTGGTGGTCCCACACGTGGACGTCCACGTCCTGCCTGTTCTGCAGGGCCTTGAACCGGTCCAGGCGGTGCCAGCGGTTGGTGTCCACCACCACCAGCCGGGAAACGTCGTCGTGCGAAACTTCGGAGGGCTGGGCGAACAAAAAGACGTCCTTGTGGATGGAGAGGAAGGCCCGGACGTTGGGGTTCAGCCGTCCGGGCAGGACCGCGACGGATCCGGGATAGAGGATCCTGGCCGCCACCAGGGAGGCCAGCCCGTCAAAATCCGTGGTGTTGTGGGTGGTTATGACCTCCACGGTTGTCCTTCGAGGCTGGAATCGCATACGTCATAATGTCTATCATGTTACCATCAAGGAAAAAAGGGTTTTCCATCCCTAAAGATAAAAGACAAGGGATATGCCCGTCTTGAAACCGCCTTTTGTTTCAGGACAAAAAAACGATTGCATTCAATCATCGAATATCCTATCCTGTGCGGTGACCTGCCTGTAACACGAGCGAAGCTCCTTGGGTGATTCGGCGTTTTTTTCGCCCCTTGAACCAGAGGGCCGCCCTCTGGATTGTTCATGACGGAGCCCGGGCTTTCCCGCCGCATCGCTGCCTGCGCGGAGGGAGGGCCACTGCTTCCCGAACCTCCTTGCCGCGATGATAGCCATGAGAAAGACCGCTTTTTTCCTTTGCCCCCTCTTCATGGCCCTGGGATTCACCCTTTTGGCCGCGCCCACGGCCGCGGATGCGGCCATAACAGGTCCGGCGGGCGTCCGCGCGGGATACACCGCCACGTTCACCTCGGTGCCCGCCTCGGCGGACGGCCACTACATCTGGGAATTCCCGGTGGGCGAGCCGATCAAGGCCTTCACCCAACAGGTGGACTGGATCCCCCCGGCCACCGAGGGGGGTAAACCCAAGGATTATGTCATCCGGCTGTGGGCGGACGGCACCGTTTTCACACACACCATCACGGTCTACAGCCACCTGGCCATCATCGGCAAGGACTCGCTGAACCAGATCGTGCTCTCCGGCGAGCCCTGCGCCTACCAAAACGGGGAAACCGGCGTGGATGTCAGCGGCGGGGACCCAAGCTCCTATTCCTGGACCGTGACCGGCCCCCTGGACGTGGACCCGGACGCGGACTACGACTACATGGGGGAGCCGCGCATCAACAACGATTTCGTGTTCTGGGGCCCCACGGTGGGGGAATTCGCCGGCCAGTATACGGTGACCATCGCCGACGGCTGGCCCGAGGACGACTACGTCAATTTCTGGGTGCCCACAAGCCTGGAAGCCCCCGTGCACAGCTTCCGCGAAGGCGACCCTCCCATCACCTTCACCCTGAGGGGCGCGCCCCAGGGCGCCCAGTATTCGGCGGTGATGTACGACGCGTCCACCAAGGGAGCCACCCAGCTGACCGATCCGGCCATCTACGGCACCATCACGCCGGATCCCCTTCCCCCGGCGGATTCCAACGGGATCATCACGTTCCAGTACAACCCGCCGGCGGACACCACCAACCCCCAGCCCTTCTGGATCGCCCTGGAGCCCCAGAACGTGGAGTTGTTGTGGGAGGACGTCTACAACATCTATGAACCCGTACGCTTCGGCCCCATGTTCCCCAGGAACCTGGGGGTTTTCTCAGGCCGGCTCACCGACGCCGACGGGGTGACGCCCGTTGCCGGCGCGGTGGTCCACCTGGTGGCCCCGGAGCAGTATTCGGCCGGAGGCATCAACTACCTGCAGAACGCGACCGCCAACGCGGACGGCGATTTCACCTTCGCCCTGCCCACGGAAGGCAAGTACCTGTTTTCCGTGGCCGCCCCGGGATACCTGGAATACACCCTCCCCTCCACGACCCTGGGGGCCCTGGCTTCGGACCACGTGATACCGCTCACCCCGGCGGCCGCGGGCGCGTACGTGTCCGGCACGGTGAGCGCCCAGGGCGCGCCCCTGACCAGTGGAAACACCGCCTGCGTGGCCTTGGTGCGGGACAACGCGGGGGTCCCGGAGTTTGTTGCGGAACTCCGCATCACGGGCAATACCTTCCGCATCGACCTGCCCGAAAACCTGGCTGCAGGCGACTACAGCGTGATCGCCTACCGCCGCGGGCTCTACGACCGGTTCGACCTGCCCGCGGGCACGGCCATCCCGCCGGCGGTCACGGGCATCGCCCTGGACATGAACCCCATCGGGGACCTTCCTCCATCCTTGTCGCCGCCCCTTTCCGCGGGCTACGCCATGAACGTGATGCACCCCACGAAAGGACTGGCCACGGTGGTGGAACTGCCCGCCGGGTGCATCGACGTGGACGCCCTGAAACAGCCGCCCACGCCGCCGGTGTATGAAGTCAGCGCGTCGCTGAAGGACGACGCCCGGTCCGACCCCTTTGTGGCCGCCTCGGACTACGTGCTCCAGTTCCAGATCAAGGACACCGCGCCGGGCGTGGAATGGGCGTCCAACGAGGCCTACCTGAACGACCGGGGAATGTACATAACCTTCCCCTTTGACGTGACCTACATCTACTCGGGCTACTTTTTCAACGGCGAGAAAAAGATCCGCAGGTCCTCCAGGGACTACACCCATCTCATGAGCTGCGACGCCCCCGTGGTTCCCTACGGCCAGATCGTGGCCATCGATTTTTTGGGGGACGGGAACACGGGATGGGTGACCGCCTGGGTGCCGGGCAGCTTCTGGTTCGGCGTGGGTGACCGGTGCCCCACCCCCGGAGAGAACGACCAGCCCTTTGCCTGGCCGGATTTCGAGCGCTACGAGTTCTACGGGTGCTTCATCCAGGCCATAACCCCTCCGGAAGAAGACCACGCCGCGCAATAGGAACCATCAAGGCCAAAACCACGAGGGGAGGCGGAACCCGCCTCCCCTTTGCTTTGTGCGCCCGGCAGGGCGTACTCACAAGGTGGGTGCGCATTACCCGGGGAGATCTGTCCGTGTGCCTTGTGCTAGGGACGTCGCGAGGCGTTTCGACGGGCGGGCGGAAGTC
>JAFDHW010000327.1 GCA_019308705.1 Deltaproteobacteria bacterium | reverse complement strand
GGCGAGCCCGATTCACGCGATAGCTGCGTCAGGAGGCGGTCGCGGTACAAAAGTACAGCTTCCCTCCTCCTTCCTTACTCTCGCGCGAATCGAACTCGTGAATAATCCGGGTTACGGATTTTTTCCCCACATCGCCGATGATTTCGCAGGGTTTCCTTCTCCATGGCCTGCTCCACGGTGCAGGGGGCAAAGCCAAGGATGGACCGCGCCAGGGAGCAGTCCAGGGAGGTGTCTCTGGGACGTTTCGCGCCCTGTTGCCGGGCGCTGGCGCGGGGAATGCCCTCCGGGGAGAACTTCCACCCCGCGGCCAGGCGGCGGGCCAGCTCGTACCGGCTCATGCTCTGGGGCCCGGCCAGGTGCAGCACCGGCGGCGGATCGTCCAGAAAAGCCAGCTTCCACAAGGCCGCGGACAGGTCGCCCACGAACAGGGGGCTTCGGATCTCGTCGTCGAAGTAGGGATGGGGAAAACCCTTACCGCAAAGCCCCGCGTACAGCGCGGCGGTGCGCGGGTCCGGGGGATCGAACCCGTAGGTCAGCCCGATGCGCACCACCAGGCCGCCCGCGCTGGCCCACATGGCCTCGGCCCGTTTCTTGGCCCTGCCGTAGGGCGTAAGGGGCAAGGGCTCGTCCGTTTCCCGGTAAGGCGCCCGTTCGCCGTCGAACACCGCGCCCGTGGAGAGCAGAATCAGGCGCACGCCGGGGCGGGCCCCCATGGCCTCCAGGAGCAGCCGGGTTCCGCCCTCCACCGTGGCCTGGGGCCGCTTCTGGTCATAGGCCAGGTGGGCGACCACCTCCGGCTCGCTCTGCTCAACGGCCCGGACAAGGGATTGTTTGTCCTCCAGGGAGCAGGACAGCGCGGCAACGTTTTCCGGGCACGCTCCCCGGAACCGGGTGCCCCACAGGGAAACCCCGGCCGGGGCGTCTTTGCACAGCCGGGACCCGATGAACCCGCTCGCTCCGGTGACAAGAGCCCTGTGCATGGGAAAAGCCGGAAAGGGTTACAGGCCGTCCCACAGGCGTTTGGGGTAGGCTCCCCGGCGGGTGAGTTCCGAAAGTCTGGCGGCGGCCGTCTCGCGGTCTTCGCGGTAGGTCACGCCCACCCATTTTTCCCGGCTGCGCAAGACCTTCACCGTGGCCTGGCCCCGGGAGATCATGTCGTCCACGGCCGTGGGCAGGAAAAACTCGTCCTTGGGCCCGGGAGCGCCCCGCAAAAACTCCACGAACCGGGCCTCAAGCCCGGCGAACACGGTGGGGGTGAACCCCCAGAAGTTCATGGAAACCGGCACGGACCCGGGCAGTTCGCCGCCCTCTTCGTCCCGGCACACGATGGCGTTTCCCCGGCGCATTATCCTGGTGCGTTCGGTCACGGAGACCAGGTCCCCCTCCGGTCCCACCTCGCACACGCCCCGGGAAACCGCCCCGTGGTCCGAAAGGGTCTTTTCCAGGGAAAACCCCACCATGGAATACCGGGCCTTCTGCGGGTCCTCCTGCCGGAGAAACTCCGCCATCACCCGGAACGCCTCCCTGCCGTAAAAGTCGTCCGCGTTGATCACGCAGAAGGGCTGGTTGACCGCCTCCCTGCACGCCCACACCGCGTGGCCCGTGCCCCAGGGCTTTTCCCGGCCCTCGGGCACGGAAAAGCCGGGAGGCAAAAGGTCGAGTTCCTGGTACACCAGCTTCACCTGCGCCCTGCCGTAGCGTTTCACCAGGGCGGAGAAATCCTCTTCCATGGACTTTCGGATGACAAAGACCAGCTCGTCGAATCCGGCGTTCAGCGCGTCGTACACCGAGTAGTCCAGGATGGTGTGGCCGCCGGGGCCCAAAGCGTCCAGTTGCTTCAAGCCGCCGTAGCGGCTCCCCATGCCGGCTGCCAGAATGACCAAGGTGGGCATGATTCCTTTTTCTCTTGATCAAGGCCCTTGAGTCGGCAAGGCCTTTCCTTGAAACAGAAGGAGGATGCTTCTCGTTTCTATCCCGAGGAGTCCCCGGCGGCCGAAGACCGCATGGGAAAGCGCACCGAACCCCGATAAGCCGCCGGCGGGCGGATCAGCCGGCCAGGCCGAGGAGCCCCTGGAGGCGCTGCATGACCATGTGCACCACGATCATGTGCACGTCTTCGGTCTTCTGCATGTCGTGGACCCGGGCCACCAGGGGGATGTCCACTATCGTGGCCAGCCTGCCGCCGGAAAACCCGGAAAGCCCCACGGTGGTTCCGCCGTTCTCCCGGGCCCAGGCAACGGCCCGGAGCACGTTCTCCGAGTTGCCGGAGCCCGAGATGCCGATGACCACGTCGCCGGGCTCAAAGAAGTTCTTCAGCTGCTCCACGAACACGTCCGCATAGCTTACGTCGTTGGCGTAGGCCAGCATGGTGGAGATGCTGTCGTTCAAGCACATCATGCGGAACCGGTCGTGGTCTCCCCCCGAGCAGCCCTTGTTGATGTCGCACACCCAGTGCGACGCGGTGGAAGCGGACCCGCCGTTTCCCATGACAAAGATGGTGGCGCCCTTTTCCCGGGCGTCCAAAAGGGCTTTTATCATGCGCTCGAACGCCTCGTGGTCAAAGGAGTCCAGCACCTCCTTGAGCGACTGCAGGTAGGACCGCGAAAAAGCCGTATTGGCATCCATGGTCAGGTTTCCTTTACGTTGCGGACCACGTTTAAGTCCTTCATGGTCTTCTGGGCGAAGTCCAGGATGTCTTCCACGTTGTCCTGGGCAAACAGGTAATCCGCGTACTGGCGCACGCTGTCGGCAATGCCGTATTTGGGCCGCCAACCCAGGGCCCGCATGCGGGAGATGTCCGAAACCGCGTTTCTGGTGTCCCCGAACCGGTACTTGCCGCCGATGACCGGCTCTGGAAGCTCCCGGCCCAGGCGGGCCTCCATCTCCTTTTGCACGGTTTTGGCGAATTCGGCCACCGTGTACGCCCTGCCCCCGCCCACGTTGCAGGCCAGCCCGGGCATGCGGGGATCTTCCAGGGCCATCATGTTGGCGTCCACCACGTCCCGTATGTTCACGAAGTCCCGGCACTGGGCCCCGTCCTCGTACACCTGGGGCGCCTTGCCGAAGTAGTAGTGCAAAGAGAAGATCCTGCACGCGCCGGAGTAGGCGTTGTAAAAGGACTGGCGCGGCCCCTGGACGATGGAGTAACGCATGGCCACGCTGGGGATGCCGTAGCGGCGGCCGAAGGTTAAGGCCTGCTGCTCCTGGGAGTGCTTGGCCATGGCGTAGGCGTTGGGCGGGTACGCGTGGGTCTCCGGGGTGGGCACGTACTCCGCGGCCCGGCCGCATTGGGGGCACTCGTGCTCCCACAGGCCTTTTTCCAGCCTTTCCGTGGGCCGGGGCCCCGGGGCGAAGCCGTGGCCGCAAGGACGGGCACCGGTACAGTCCTTCCCCGGCCACGAACTGGGAGGAGGCCACCACCACCCGGGAAAGGGGAAGGTTCTTGGCCACCGCGGTTTCGTAGAGCAGGGCCGTTCCCACGGCGTTCACGTGGAAGAAGGTGGAAAAGTCCGGCAAATAATCCTGGTACGCGGCAAAGTGGAACACCGCGTCCACCTTTTCCAGGCACTTTGACCAGGCGTCCGGGTCGCGCACGTCTCCCAGGACGAACTCCGCCTCGGCCGGCACCCAGGGGGGCTTTCCAGCCTGGTGTACGGGCTTTTGCAGGTTGTCCAGGATGCGCACCTCGTGGCCCGCGGCCAACAGCGCGTCCACGGTGTGGGAGCCGATGAACCCGGCCCCGCCGGTTACCAGTACTCGCATTGCGCGGCCTACTTGGTGGGGTATTCGCGGTTGTCGAAAATGACCTTGCTCCCGGACCGCTCCAGCATGAAGGGCAGTTCCCGGAAGCCTTCCATGGCTTCAAACACCGCGGCCTGGCTGTCCCGGGGGACCAAAAGCACCAAAAAGCCCCCTCCCCCGGCCCCGGCGATCTTCGCGCCGATGGCCCCGGCTTCCAGGGCCTTTTTCGCCATGGCGTCGATCCGTGGGGTGGAGATGCCCGCGGCCATTTGCCGCTTCAAGCTCCAGTTTTCCTGCAAAAGCGCGCCGCAGGCATGGATGTCGCCCTGGTTCAGGGCGGCGACAAAGTCCGGGACCATGTCCACCATCCTGCACATGGCGGTGAAGCGGTCTTCCCTGGCGGTGTTTTCCACCTGCTCGGACAAAATCACGTTGGCGTCGCGGGTGAGCCCGGTGAAATAAAGGAGCAGGCTGGAGGAAAATTTCCGGAAAAGGTGGTTGGCAAGCTGAACGGGCCGCCTCTCCACGGTGTCGTCTTCGTGGAACACGAACTCGTTCACCCCGCCGTAGGCGGCCGCGTACTGGTCCTGCCGGCCGATGGGCTTGCCCAGAATGTCGATTTCGATTTCGCAGGCCTCCCGCGCCAGGCGTTCCGCGGTGACCAGCTCGTTGTTGTAGGCGTACAAAGCGTGCAGAAGCGCCACGGTGATGGAACTGGAACTGCCCAGGCCCGAGCCCTCGGAGGGGATGTCCGCCAGGGTGGTGATCTCCACGCCCCCGGTGACGCCGGTGATGCGCATGGCTTCCCGCACCAGGTCGTGGCGCACGTCGTCCAGCCGGTCCACGCACTCCTTCTTGGAGTAGTTGATGTAGATCTTCTCGTCGAACCGGCTTTTTACGATGACGTAGACGAACTTGTCGATGGCCGAGGACACCACCCGGCCTTTTTGCCTGCGGTAAAAGGCGGGAATGTCCGAGCCGCCGCCCACGAAGCTGATGCGCAAAGGCGTACGAACGATGATCATGGCAGATGCCCGTCCCTCCGGAGGCTTTCTTGTTGCCGGGGAAAGCGCGGAGGGGAATGGATATTCCTGTTTGGAAAAAAGCCGAAGCACGGCGCGGACGGGTGCAGGGGCCTGCCGCAAGCCGCCGGGGCCGCTGATTTGCCATTATGGCAGAGCCCGCCGGGGGTGTCCAGCCGGGAGGAAGCCGGCGGGGCGGCGCCTGCTTAGCCCGGATTATTCACGAGTTCGATTCACGCGAGAGCAAGGAAGGAGGAGGGAAGCTGTACTTTTGTACCGCGACCGCCTCCTGACGCAGCTATCGCGTGAATCGGGCTCGCCGGAAGGGTGAAAAATTTCGCC
>JAFDHW010000326.1 GCA_019308705.1 Deltaproteobacteria bacterium | reverse complement strand
CCGCGGCGGCGTCCACCCTTCGGTCATGGGCCTTGGCCCCGTGCCCGCGGTGAGAAACCTCATGGAAAGAAGCGGCCTGTCCATCCCCGACTTCGAGCTGGTGGAGCTCAACGAAGCCTTCGCCGCCCAGTACATCGGCTGCGAACGCGAACGGGGCTTGAACCGCGAGATCACCAACGTCAACGGCTCCGGCATCGGCCTCGGCCACCCCGTGGGCTCCACCGGCGCGCGCATCATCGTCACGCTCCTGCACGCCATGAAAAAACGCGGCAAAACCCTGGGCCTCGCCACCCTCTGCGGGGGCGGCGGCGTATCCATGGCCTGCGCCATCGAGATGATGTGAGTTTGTTTTTGCGGGGGAAGCCCTTTATCGCCGCCCAGGCGGAAAAGGGTTTCCCCCTCGGGTTGGGCGTTCGAACCAAGCCGCCCGGAAAAAGCTGCGGGGGTCTCGTCCGGTTTCGGCGAAGGGGGACGCGCCTTGAACAAAAACGCCCGAAGGGGCGAACGCCCTCCGGGCGGGGAAGGCGAGGCGGGGAAAGCTATTTTTTCACCCGGGTCACGTAGGCCCCGGTGCGGGTATCCACGGTGATCTTTTCGCCCTCTTCCACAAAGGGCGGCACCTGGAGCCGAAGGCCCGTTTCCAGGGTCACGGGCTTGGTGTCGCCGGAAACCGAGTCGCCCTTGGCCCAAGGGTCGGCCCGGACAACCTCCAGGTCCACGAAGTTGGGCAGGGTGATGCCGATGGCCCGTCCCTCCCAGAACAGGATGTCCAGGTTCAGGTTGTCCACCAGGTAGTTTTTGGCGTCGGCGACCTGGTCCCCGGTGAGCATGACCTGGTCGTACGTTTCCGTGTCCATGAAGTGGTACTCGTCGCCCTGGCTGTACAGAAACTGCATGGGCCGTTCGGTGATTTCGGCGGTGTCGAAGCTTTCACCGCTCCGGAAGGTGCGGTCCAACAGCGAGCCCGTGAGGTAGTTCCTGAGCTTGCACTTGTAGAACGCCTGGCCCTTGCCCGGCTTGACGAAATTCACTTCCTGCACCACGAAGGGCTCCCCGTCCAGGAGGATCTTGGAGTTTTTCCTGAGCTCTCCCACGTTGATCATTTTCCCGGGTCCTTTCTTTCCGGAAAAAAACCGGCCGCGTCTCGGGGCGCGGGTACGCTTGCACGGCTTGCCGGGTGCGCCCGGCGGAGACACCATAAACAGCCGGACAAGGGGTGTGTATACCAAGGCGGCTGCAGCTTGTCGAGGGGGAGGATAAACGGGGGCCGCGCGGGGCGGGGAAGTGCTGCCCCGCGCGGCGGAATTGCTGGTTACAGCGGGGTCACGTCTTCGGCCTTGGGGCCGCGGTCGCCCTGGACCACGGTGAACTCCACCCGCTGGCCCTCGGTGAGGGTGCGGAAGCCGGTGCCGTTGATTCCGGAATAGTGCACAAAGGTGTCACCGCCGGAATCCCTCTCGATAAACCCGAATCCCTTGGACTCGTTGAACCATTTCACGGTTCCCTGTTCACGGTCTGCCAATACTCTTCACCTCCTTTCCTGAGTGATGCCGCGCTGCGGAGCCGTTGTGCTCAACTTCCAAGGGCCGAACGCCTCGAAGAGGCAAAGACGCCGCGACCTCGCAGCCCGCGGGGCGCGCGCCAGGGCGGACCTCCGCGGAAAAAAACATGGTGTGATCTTTGGAAAAAATGCCGGGATGTATCCTTTGCAAAAGTCCGGGGAACAGCCCTCGGCCCGCCGGAACGGAAAAAAGCGTGCGGGCGACGGGGACGCGGTAGGAGCGATGCGGGTCCCGAAACGGGGTCTGGAAGCGTCCGGGTATCGTGGGTGATCGGATGCAAGGGGGATTTGGCTTTTTTTGAAGGGCCGCGGCGCGGCGGCCGCGGCCCCCTTCGTTCTTATGGCTTGTGCCTTTTTTGCCTCTAGCGGCCCCGCTGGGCGGCGCGAAGCTCCACCCGGCGCCGCCGCTTGGCGGCCTTTGCGCGTTTTCTGCGCTTTTTCACGCTGGGTTTTTCGTAAAACCGTTTTTCCTTGAGCTGGGTCAGCACGCCTTCCTTGCGGAGCATCTTCTTCAGCGTTTTCACGGCGCGGTCGACCTGGTTGTCTACGACGTGAACCTCCACATTATCGCCTCCTTCCGTGCAAGGTGCCCGATTTTTTTTACGGGTCCGGGAGCTTTTGGCCGCCGTGGCATAAAAAACCGCAAGGGCGAAGGCGCCCTGGCGGCCGGATGAACCACCCTGCCGGTGCCGAAAAGCATCCAAATCAATATATAGGCAGCGGATAAGGATTGCAAGGCGTTTTTCCCCGCGCGGCGTCACGGGCGTTGACAGCTCCCCCCGGACGACTCTACCATGTCGTATTTCGTGAAGCGCCGACGATGGCTTTTTCGGCCGGAGGACGATACATGGTAAGCAAGATGCTGGTCTTGAAGTTTCCCAAAATGGCCGTGCAAAAACCCGTGGTGTGCAACCTGGCCCGGGATTTCGATCTCACCTTCAACATTCTGAACGCCACCATCTTTCCCCGCAAGGAGGGCCAGATGGTGCTCCAGCTTTTCGGCACCAAGGCCAACTTCGACCGGGGCGTGGAGTATTTGAAGGACCAGGGCATCCTGGTGCAGAGCACCCGCGAGGAGATCGCCAGGAACGAATCCCGTTGCGTGCAGTGCGGGTGGTGCACGGCCGTGTGCCCCACCGGGGCCCTGTACATCAAGCGGCCGGAATTGGAAGTGGTGTTCGACGAAGAAGCCTGCAGCGTGTGCAAGCTGTGCGTGCGCACCTGCCCCTACCGGGCCATGGAGCTTGTGCCTGCGGAGGACTACCCCTTGGCATGAAAAACGCCCCCCCCATCTGCGTGGCCTTGTCCGGGGGGGCGGATTCCATGGCCGCCGCCCTTTTGCTGGCCGAATCCGGACAGCGGGTGGTGGGCATCCACTTTTCCACCGGCTTTGAGCCCCAAGACGGCGCCAGGCCCTCCCTGGCCGCCGAGGCCCTGGGCATCCCCCTCGTCTGCGTCGACCTCTCCCCCGCCTTCCGCGGGCAGGTGATCCTCCGCTTTGCCCGGGCCTACGCCAGGGGGGAAACTCCCAACCCCTGCATGGCTTGCAACCGGCGGATCAAGTTTGCCGCCTTGGCCGCCGAGGCCCGCGAGCAGGGAGCGGCCGCCCTGGCCACGGGCCATTACGCCCGCCTGGAGCAAACCCCTTCCGGCCCGGCCCTGTACAAGGGCGCGGACAAAACCCGGGACCAGTCCTACTTTTTGGCCCTGGTCCGGCGGCGGGACCTTTCCTTTGCCCGCTTTCCCCTGGCCCGCCACACCAAGGACCAGGTGCGGGAGCTGACGGGGACTACGCGGCCTTTCTGGAGCGCCTGGGAGAGCCCCTGCCCGGGGAAGGGGACATCGTGGACCCGGAGGGAAACGTCCTGGGCCGGCACCAGGGAATCCACCGCTACACCGTGGGGCAGCGCCGGGGTCTGGGCTGCCCGGACGCCCGGCCCTGGTACGTGCGCACCCTGGAAGGGAAGGGCAACCGGGTGCTCGTGGGCCGGGAGGAGGACCTGTATGCTTCCCGCGTGGCCGTGCGGGACGTGAACTGGCTGGCCGAACCGCCGGAGGGCCCCGTCCGGGTGGCTGCCAAGCTTCGCTACCGGCACGCCGAGTCCCCGGCCCTGCTCGTCCCGACGGGACCGGATACCGTGCTCCTGGAGTTCGACGAACCCCAAAGGGCTCCCGCCCCGGGCCAGGGCGCGGTTTTCTACCAAGGCGAGCGCGTGCTGGGCGGCGGCGTCGTCAAAGGATAGCCCCCGACAATCCCCCCAAGAAATCCCCTCTTCTTTTTCGGATAGTGCGGGCAGTTGGTCAGGCAGGCGGCGGACGCCGCCTCGTCCATGAGGTGGTAGTAGGAGGAAAAGGCGTTCACGTACAAGGCGTTCTTGTATTGGGGCCCGGTTTCGAACACCGCCCGGGGCAGGGGCCGGGCCGTGACCAGCACGGTTTTGGCCCCGGGAAGAAGGTCCGACGGCCGGAAGCCCTCCGGAGCGGTCCTGTCCAGCTCCCGGGCGTCCGCCGCGCCCACCAGGGGAATGTCCCTGGATGAGAACACCTTTTTCACGTCCTTCACGACCTTCTGGGAAGGGTCCTGTTTCCGCGTCACGGCCGTTCCTTTCCGTATTCCACTTCCACCAAGAACAGCCCCTTTGCCGGGGCCGTGGGCGGAGCCTTTTTGCGGTCCCTGGATTCCAGGAGCGCGGGCACCGCGTCGGGGTCCATCCTGCCCGTGCCGCACCAGGCCAGGGTTCCGGCCATGTTGCGCACCATGTGGCGCAAAAACCCGTCCGCCCGCACCCAGTAGACCGCGTTTTGCCCGTGGATCGTAACCCGCGATTCCATGACCGTGCGCACGGAATGGGACCGGGGGCTTCCCGCCGCCTCCATGGCGGAAAAATCCCGCGTGCCCAGGAAGTGTTCCGCGGCCCGGGCCATGGCGGCGTGGTCCAGGGGTTTTTTGATCCACCAGCAGTATTGCCGGCCCACCACGGGGCGTACGCTCCCGGAGGCGAAGTGGTAGGCGTAGAGCTTGGATTTGGCGTCGTAGCGGGCGTGGAACCCTTCGGCGGCCAGGGTGCATTTCGTCACCGCCACATCCTCGGGCAAAAGGGCGTTTAAGCCCTTTTGGATCTCGTCGGCCGTAAGGCGGGTGTCCAGCACCACGTGGGCGGCCTGGCCCAGGGCGTGGACCCCCGCGTCCGTGCGGCCCGAGCCGTGGACCACCACGGCCCGGCCCGTCATGCGGGAAAGGGCCTGCTCCAGGGCCAGCTGCACCGTGGGGTCTTCTCCCTGGCGCTGCCACCCGCAGAACCGGGCCCCGTCGTACTGGACGACCATGCGGAAGGTTTTTTGCGGCATGGGGATCTGCGCCGGAAAGATAAGGAGCGTTTCGGCCTCCTGGCTCAGTGGACCTTGTACACTATGTTGTCCTGGACGCGGATGAGGCCCTTTTCCTCCATTTCGCGGAGGATGGAAACCACCACGGCCACCGAGGCCTCGGCCTGCTCGGGCTCCGTGTTGGCGCTGGGCACCAGGCTCTCCAACAGCCGGTTGAAATCCTCCCTGCCGCCGGAGCGGGCAAGGTGGTCCATGAGCTTTTTTCTCACCACCAGGGGCGCGACCAGGCGGATGAGCAGAAACCCCGCCAGGTACACGTCCAGGGGAAGGAGAAGGACCCCCAGCAGGGTCGCCCGCTGGAGCAGGAGCCACGTGAGAAGCAGCATGAGCGCCAGAACGGCCACCACCGCCGGCACGGCTCGGTTTCGTTCCTTCACGGTGTTTTCCTTTCCCCCATGTCCTATCCTTTGCGGGGTTTCCGGTCAACAGGGATTGCCTGCGGGCGCCCGGGTATGCGACAAAACCCCCATACCACCGGAAAAGGGAAGACCATGGGATACATTTGCTACCGTTCCTGCGGCATCTGCGAGTCCGCCTGCGGCATCGAGGTCCACGTGGAAGACGGCCGGGTGATCGAATACGAGCACGACCCCCTGGGCCGGAGGATCGCCAAAAAGGTCAACGGCGTGATCACCGAGAAGTACCTCTGGCAGGGCCGCACCCGCCTGCTGGCAATCTACGACGGCTCCGAAAACCTCCTCATGCGCTTCATCTACGCCGACGGCCGCCTGCCCGTGGCCATGGAATCCGGTGGAGTGCGGTATGCGTTGGTCTATGACCAGGTGGGCACCCTGAAGCTGGTGGCCGATGGCGCCGGCAACCCCGTGAAGATCGTGGAGTACGATTCCTTCGGCAACGTGATTTCGGATAGCAACCCCGCCGTTCCCGTGCCCTTCGGCTTCGCGGGCGGGCTCCACGACCCCGATACGGGCTTGATTCGGTTCGGGTACCGGGATTATGATCCTCAGATCGGGCGGTGGACCGCCAAGGATCCTATATTGTTTGACGGCGGGCAGATTGATCTCGATAAAGCAACATATTTTCTATCCCGAATTATTCATGAAAAATTTCACCGAATAAAATATTTATATGGATTTAAACAGGTTAAGTGCCAATGAAAGGGTCCTTGAAAAATGCACGCTGTTTCTTTGAGGAATGCTGACATCGGCGAAATGTTTCACCCTTCCGGCGAGCCCGATTCACGCGATAGCTGCGTCAGGAGGGGGTCGCGGTACAAAAGTACAGCTTCCCTCCTCCTTCCTT
>JAFDHW010000325.1 GCA_019308705.1 Deltaproteobacteria bacterium | reverse complement strand
TGGTTTACTTTTTCCCCAGGGGGATTACTATTGTCGCCTAACCCGGATTATTCATGAGCAATTTTGTCCGAGATCGAATTTTTCTTTAGTTTCAATCCGTTGGAGCTGTTTTTTGGGTCTTGCGCCAAAGACGGTCTGATTATTGGAGGAATTCTGCCATTCGGGCAAAATTCCTCAGGCTTCGTGAATAATCCGGGCTAGACAATCTTCCGGACTTCCAAAAACTCTTCCAGGCGGCTTTGGGTGGTTTCCCAGGATTCCACGCGTTCGTCGAACACGTCGGCGTTCAAGATGAGGGTGGGCAGGCCAGCGGCTTCCAGTTCGCGGGCCAGCGGCTTGACCATGCCCCAGGTGTTCCTGCAGCCCGGCGTGCCGAAGTACACCGCGAAGTCCGGCTGGTAGACCTCCTTCATGGCCAAAAGCTCCTCCAGCCACATGTGGGGGGCGTCGTAGGGCCCGCGGATCTGCTTGACCATGGGCATGCGCGCCCCCTGGGCGGCGAGGGCGTCGATCATGTCATCCAGGGTGTCCAGGCTCACGGCGTAGGTTTCTTCGGGCCGGGCAAAGGGGGAGTCCTCCTGGTAGTAGCGGTCCAGGATGCTGCCCAGGTGGCTGATGCCGTATTTTTCCAGAAGCCCCCACAGGGGGATGTTGGCGCCGTAGTGGTCGATGTAGATGAACAGCCCCCGGGCGTTTTCCTCGCCGCCGGAAAGCCCGGACACGCCTTTTTGGGCGTTTTCCCGGGCGACCTCCAGCATGGCCTGGAGCATGGCGGTGCACTCCGGGGTGCCGGCCATGGGGAACCGCAGCACGTAGATGAACAGGTTGTAGAGCACGGGAAGCGGGCTCGGCACCAGGCGCTGGAGTTCCTGGAGTTCGGAGATGATCCGGTCCTGCTTCTGGATCTCGACCATGATCTCCCGGAGGCGGTTCACGTCCAAGGGGTTTCCGGTCTGTTCTTCCAGCCAGGCGATCATGTTGCGGTAGTCCTTGCGGTGGTACTCCACCGCGCGTTCCCCCGTGAGTTCGGGCGGGTAGTTGAGCTGGTAGAAGGGGATGTTCCAGAAGGCGGAGGCAAAGGCGTAGGCATTGGCGTTGGTGTCGCACACGCCGCAGGTGTCGATGACCGTGAAGTCCGGCTTTTCCGCGAGGTCCGCCAGATAAGCGCCCAGGGCCCCGCGCTGGGAGGAGCAGGAGGTTTCCGTAAACCCCATTTCCACGCAGTAGTCCATGTACTCGGTGCACCCGCCCTTGTGGGCCAAAGAACCCATAGCGGTCATGTGCTCCATCAACAGCGGCACACAGTCCATGGCGTAGAGGATGGCCGGGGACTGGCAAAACGTGGTCATGGCGATCTTCTTGCCCTTTTGCCGGGCGGTGAGGAGCTTGTCCACGTACTCGCCCAGGCCGGCCAGGGCCAGCCGTCCCGGCTCGCCCAGGGCCACCAGGGGCTCCAGCAGGCCCCGGAAGGTGGGAATGCGCCTCAAGAGGCTCTCGTATTCCTTTTCCGTGGCGTTACCGATGTTCGCGCCCACCTTGAAGCTGGCGCCCAAAATCCAGTCAAAGGGGTACTCCCGCAAAGCCTCCCTCATTTAGCCTCCTCGCCGGCTGCCCGTCATGCCAGCCTCGCTGCAGATGGTGAATGGGGACTCGCCAGGGACGGTAACTCCCATGGGTTCGATCTATGCCGCCTTTTCGTCTCCTTTCTTCTTTTTGGTCGCGGCCTTGGCCGCGCCCGCGGTGAGCTGGCGGGCCAGGCGGCGGCCCAAGGCCAGGAGGGTGAGCGTGGGGGGAAGCCCCCAGGGCTCGGGGATCACCGAGCAGTCGCACACGTAGAGGTTGTCGATCTTGGTCTTCAGGTCGCTGTCCACCACGTCGCCGATCTTGGCCGTGCCCCCGGGGTGGGCGGCGATGTACCAGGACTTGAAAATGTGCTTGGCCCCGGCGTTTTTCAGGATGCCCTTGGCCCGCTCGTAGCCCTTGGCCAGCTTGGCCGCGTCCGTGGGGTCCAGGTGCTTGCGCACCCCGCCGGAATCCGTGAGCCGGCCTCCCAGGGAGTCCTTGGCCTTGACCATGATGGTGAGGGTCTTGGAATGGGCGGCGAGACGGTCGAACCGCAGGACCTGGGAGGCAAAGGCCTGGTACAAAAGCCGGGGCAGGGTCATGTCCGTCATGAGGTAGCCTTCGTCCTCCATATGCACGCCCATGGCCATGGGGAACTCCGCCCCGCCCTTCACGTCCGCGGGGCCGAACACCGCGATCAAAGGATCGAAAAAGTAGTCGTACCCCGCCTCGGGAATGCCCGAGGCGCGCAGCACCTCCGGGGTGCCGATGCCCCCGGCCGAAAGCACCACGCAATCCGCGTAGGCCTTGTGCTCCGTGCCCCGGCGGGTGAAGGCCACGCCCACCGCCTTGCCGCCTTCGGTGAGCACCCGGCGGACCCGGGCGCGGGGGATGAATTTCGCCCCGGTTTCCACGGCCTGTTCGATGAAGTTTCTGGCCGTCCACTTGGCGCCGTGGGGGCAGCCCAGGTTGCACCGGTCGCAGCCGGGCTGGCACTTGTCCTGGAACACGTACTTGGGCAGCTTGTTCCAGTCGTAGCCCAGTTCCGTTGCGCTGTTGGCGATCCTGCGGGCCATGGGGCCGATGAGCCGGTCGTCCAAGGGCGCGATGGGAATCTCGCTTTTCACCGCCTCCACGTCCTCGCGGATGTCCACGCCATGGGACTTCAACATGGCGTAAGGCGGCTCGAAGGCCGTGGCGTAGTAGAATACCGAGGACCCTCCCGCGCCGATGCCCCGGACCATGGAAAGCCCCTTGTAGGTGAACAGCATGCTCTGGCCGGGGATGCCCATCATGGACGCCGCCTGGACCGGCGAACCGGTGATGGGGTCGGCCGACCCCCGCTCCAGAAGGAGCACCTTTTTCCCCTTGAGGGCCGCTTCGCGGGCCACCGTGGCCCCTCCCGGGCCCGAACCCACCACGATGAGATCGTATTTGCCGTTTTTCTGCGCCATCGGGTCCTCTCCTGGTTTTCGAACAGACGTTCTAAAAAAACGCCCTAAAAAAGCCCATCACGGGCTTTCCACAGGTTTACGCTGGTAGCATGCCACAGGAAAACAAAGATTGCAAACGATGAAAACACCCGCCAGGCGGGGTTTTGGAGCTGACCGGCCGAGGAAGTCGGGGGGATGGGCGTCCGGCGCCCCAAAAAACGGCGGATTTTGCCGGTCCTGCCGCAGAAACCCTAACCCGGATTATTCATGAAAAATTTCGCAGAACAGAATATTTTTAACCCGGATTATTCACGAAGCCTGATTTCCGTGCTGGCAAGGCTAGAGGGGTGAAGGCGTACTTTGGTACGCCGAGCCCCGATAACGCGGCCAGCGCGGAAATCGGGCG
>JAFDHW010000324.1 GCA_019308705.1 Deltaproteobacteria bacterium | reverse complement strand
CCTGGTGGCGGGCAAGGGCCACGAGACAACCCAGGAAGCAGGGGGGATAAGGCGGCATTTCGACGACCGGGAGTGCGCCCTGCGCGCCCTTCGGGAGCGGGCGGCCCAAGGCGCGCCCGGGGCGGAGGACGAACGTGGATAAGCCCCTGTTCACCCTGCCCGACGTGCTCGCCGCCACCGGCGGGACCCTTGCGTCCGGCCCGGAGAACGCCTCCTTTTCCCGGGTGGTCATCGACTCCCGGGCCGTAAAAGAGGGCGACCTGTTCGTGGCCATCCGCGGCGAGCGGTTCGACGGCCACGACTTCATCGGAAAGGCCGCGGCCGCGGGCGCGGCCGGGGTGGCGGCCTCTGCGCCGCCGAAGCCCGAGGACGCGGCCGGCGCGGCGGTGGTCCTGGTCAACGACACCACCGCCGCCCTGGGGGACTTGGGAGCGTTTCACCGGAAGCGGCTTTCCGTTTCCGTGGTGGGCATCACCGGCACCAACGGCAAGTCCTCCACCAAGGAGATGACCGCGGCGGTGCTGGGACAGAAATTCGCCACCGCCAAGAACCCGGGCAACTACAACAACTGCTACGGCGTGCCGCTGACCCTGCTTTCGCTTGCGCCCGAGACCCGGTGGGCCGTGGTGGAGATGGGCATGAACCATCCCGGCGAGATCGCCCTTCTGGCGAAGATGGCCGCGCCCGACGTGGGCGTGGTCACCAACGTGGGCCCGGGGCACCTGGAGGGGCTGGGCACGGTGGAGGGCGTGGCCGCGGCCAAGGAGGAGCTTCTGGCCGCCATGCCGGGAAAAACCGCGGTGTTAAACGCCGACGACCCCCGGGTGCGGGACATGGCCTCGCGCTACCCGGGAAAGGTGGTGCTCTTCGGCGCGGACCAGGACGCTCACGTGCGGTTCCATTCGCTCTCCCAGGAGCCCGACGGCCTGGCCTTCGCGCTGGGGTTCCCCGAGGGCGAGGTGAGGGTGAAGCTTTTTTTCCACGGCAGGTGCATGGCCGCCAACGCGGCCGCGGCCGCGGCCGTTGGCTGGGTGGCGGGTATGGACCCGGAGGACATCCGGGCCGGCCTGTGCATGGCGAGACCCATGGCGGGCAGGCTGTGCCCGGTTCCGCTGAGGGACCGCATGGTCCTTGTGGACGATTCCTACAACGCCAATCCCGCCAGCATGGCCGCGGCCATGGAGACGCTTTGCAGCCTGGGCGAAGGCGGCCGGTGCGTGCTGGTTGCGGGCGAGATGGCCGAACTGGGCGAGGGCGTGGCCGACTGGCACCGCGAGGTGGGCAGGCTGGCCGCGGCCTACCAGATGGACGCCCTTTATGTCACCGGCCCTTACGCGGACCACGTGGCGGCCGGGGCCATGGCCGCGGGCATGGAGCCCCCGGATATCGTGGTGGAGGACAAGCAGACCCTGGTGGCCCGGCTCCAGGCGGAGTTAAGGCCCGGGGACCGGGTGCTGGTGAAGGGTTCGCGCCGGGCGGGCATGGACGAGGTGGCGGAAAAGCTGGCCCGGTTCTTCAAACCATAAGCGGGGGGCAACCATTGCTTATCGCGGGAATATCCGCGGAAAGGCGGAGCAAGGTGCATACGGCGAACAAGAGATGGGAGCGGGAACAGGGCTTGGTGCTGGTGCCGCCCCTGGCCCCGGCAAAGGGATTCCGGGCCGAGGCCTATTTCATCATTCCCAAAAAAAGGGGCCGGAACACGACCGGCAAAAAACCCAGGGGCCTGGCCGGGCTGTCCAAGCGGATCGCCCGGGCCGTGGGCCGTTGAGAAGCGGCGCATGCTTTATCATCTTCTCTATCCCCTGACCGAGCACTTCTCGGCGTTCAACGTGTTTCGGTACATCACGTTCCGGGCCATCTATGCCGTCATCACGGCCCTGATGCTGTGCCTGTTCCTTGGTCCGTGGTTCATCCGCAGGATCCGCGCCCTGCAGGTGGGCCAGTACATCCGCAAGGTGGGGCCCGCGCACCAGTCCAAGGCCGGCACCCCCACCATGGGCGGCATCCTCATCATCGGTTCCGTGGCGGCCGCCGCCCTGTTGTGGGAAGACCTCACCAACTTCTACGTGTGGGTCATGTTCCTTTCCACGGGCGGGTTCTTTTTGGTGGGGTTCGTGGACGACTGGCTCATGCAGGTCAAGAAGAGGAACAAGGGGCTTTCCGCCAGGTCCAAGTTCTTCTGGCAGGTGGTGGTGGCGGCCGCGGCATGCACCCTTTTGTATTTGCACCCCGGCTTCGACACCCGGCTCACCATTCCTTTCTTAAAAGGTGTGAGCCCGGACTTGGGATGGGGATACATCGTGTTCGGCGTACTGGTGATCGTGGGGACCTCCAACGCGGTGAACCTCACCGACGGGCTGGACGGGCTGGCCATCGGCGCCATGGCCGTGGCCTCGGTCACCTACATGGTGTTCGCCTACGTGGCGGGCCACTCCCAGATCTCCCACTACCTGCAGGTGAATTACGTGGCCGGCGCGGGCGAGCTTTCCATCTTTTGCGGCGCGCTGGTGGGCGCGTCCCTTGGGTTCTTGTGGTTCAACGCCAACCCCGCGTCCATCTTCATGGGCGACGTGGGCAGCCTGCCCCTGGGCGCAGCCCTGGGCACCGTAGCCGTGGCCACCAAGCAGGAACTGGCCCTGCTCATCGTGGGCGGGCTTTTCGTCGTCGAGACCCTTTCCGTGATCATCCAGGTGGCCGTGTTCAAGATCACGGGAGGAAAAAGGGTGCTCAAGATGGCGCCCCTGCACCACCATTTCGAGAAGCTCGACTGGGCGGAGCAGAAGATCACCGTCCGGTTCTGGATCATCGCCATTATCCTGGCCCTGTTTTCGGTCAGCACCTTGAAGCTTCGCTGATGTTCGAACTGAACGGAAAAAAGGTGGTGGTGGTGGGCCTGGGCAAGAGCGGCGACGCCGCGGCCCGGTTCTGCCTGAAGAAGGGGGCCCGCGTGGCGGCCCTGGATTCCCGGCCCGAAGTCGAGCTCGCCGGGCTGGCCAAAAGCCTGCGGGCCGCCGGCGCGCGGGTGGTCTGCGGTCCCCACCGCAAAAAGGATTTTGCGGGGGCCGACCTGGTGGTGGTGAGCCCCGGGGTGCCCGGGACCATCGCGCCCATCCGGTCCGCCGCCGAGGCCGGGGCCCTGGTGGCCGGCGAGGTGGAGCTGGCCTCCTGGTTCATCTCCGAGCCCGTGGTGGCCGTCACGGGCACCAACGGCAAGACCACGGTGACCACGCTGTTGGGGGAGATGCTCAAGGAGGCGGGCCTCCAGGTGTTCGTGGGCGGGAACATCGGCACCCCGCTCATCTCCTACGCGGACTCGGACAACCGCGCCGAGGTGGTGGTGGCGGAAATATCCAGCTTCCAACTGGACACCGCCCCCACGTTCACTCCCCGGGTGGGCGTGCTG
>JAFDHW010000323.1 GCA_019308705.1 Deltaproteobacteria bacterium | reverse complement strand
CGCATCCTTTTCGGGGGTGCATACCAAAAACGCGGCGAAACGGAATTCGTCCAGTCGGCACAGGGTGTCGAAGGGCCGTATCCGGGACGCCAGTATCCCGGCGGCCTCGGCCAGCACCCGGTCGCCGGTGTGGAAGCCTTCCCTGGTGTTGATCTCCTTTAGGTTGGCGATCTCCACCACCACCACGGAAACGGAATGACCGTAGCGGTCCGCCCGGGCCAGTTCCTTTTGCAGGTCCCTGGTGAAGGTGGCGCGGTTGGGCAGGCCGGTAACGTCGTCGGTGTACCCCGGGCCGGCCAGGATCTCCGTGGTCTGCCTGAGCCGCGCGCTGATCACGGAGATGAGGTTGAAGATGAACCGGTTGGCCGCCAGGGGGAACAACCACTGGAACCGCTTGATGACCCGGGCGTTGATTTGCAGAAGCTCGGTCCGGGTCCGGGCCAGCAGGGTGATCTCCGAGGAGTGCCAGGACTCCTCCCCGCTCTGGCCGATGACCTCCCCCGGCCCCAGAGTGGCGATGCGTATGCGGGAGCCGTGGAGCCCGGCATCCCCCTTGCCCACGGTGTGGTACATGACCACCTCGCCGGAAACCACCGACCAGATGGAGGAGCCTCCGGCCACGGCGGGCAGGCGGATCTCGCCGGGGGGAAACTCCCGGATGTCCGCGGCCATGAGCAGGGACTGGATCTGGGGCCGGGAAAGCCCGGCGAACAGCGGGAACTCCTTCACCGGTTCCTTGCCGAGCTTCACCTGGAGCATGTCCCAGATGGTCACCAGCTCCACCCGGGTCATGAGCGACGGCAACAGGAACAGGTCCCCCACCAGGGCGCTCACCATGGTGACCATCATGAGCGCTCCGAAGGTGGAGGTGGGCAGGAAGTCCGACAGGGTGAGGACGAAAAAGCCCGTGGTGATGGTCACCGTGGTGAACACGATGGGCCGGCCCACGGTGGAGAGGGTCGCGGTGAGGGCCCGGCGCTCATTCAGGTCCTTTCGGAACTCGCGGTTGTAGCGCACCATGTAGTGGATGGTGTCGTCGATGGCCAGGCCCAGCGCGATGGTGGAGATGACCCCCGTGTTCATGGACAGCTCCAGGCCCAGCCAGCCCATGACCCCGAAGTTCAAGAGGATGGGGAACATGTTGGGCAGAAGCGTCACCAGGGCGGCCTTCACCGACAAAAACAGCACGAACATGATGACGAAGACCAGGCCGATGGTGAAAAACAGGCTTTTCACCAGGCCGTGGGTCACGGTCTTGTTGGAGTGGGCCACCACCACGCCCATGCTGGTGGGGTACATGTCGAAGTCCGCGGCGAAGTGGGTGCGCCAGTAGTCTTCGATGCGTTTCTCCGTGGCGAGCCAGTCCCGGGAGCTGATCAGGTGGGTGAGCATGAAGATGGTGGCCTTGGAATAGTCCTGGCTCACGAAGCGGCCGGCCACGTCCGGGCCCAGCATCATCTCGTAGAGGGTGGACATGTACCGGGCCTGGGTCTCGGTTTCGGGAAGAGCGTATTCCAGGCGGTCGAAGTCGCTGGCCGAGTACCTGGCCAGCTTCATGTAGTCCGCAAAGGAAACGGTCTTGTCCACCCCGGTGATGGACATGAGGTATTCCTGGAAATGGGCCAGCTTGGCCAAGTTCTCGGGTTTCAGGAAATAACCCTCCCGGCCCGCGTCCACCACGATGTTGACGGGGAAGCTGCCGGACAAGTCCTTGTACACGTCGGTGAAATGCTTGGACACGGGCAGGGATTCGTCGAAATATTTCGAGGGGTTGGTCTCCAGCTTCACTCGGGGGATGCCCGCCGCCGCGGCCAGGGATATGAGGGCGATGATGCTGATGGTGAGCTTCTGGTGCTGTAAGTTGGCTTTGATCACCCCTCTTAAGAAGCGGTCCACCAGGCGGGGCTTTGTGCGGACCTTTTCCGGCCCGGGCAGGGGGATCAAGGCCAAAATCGCCGGGAGCAGGAACAGGATCAGCAGCATGACGGACAGCATGCCGACGCACGCCGGGGCGGCGAAAGCCCGGATGGCGTCCATGCTGTTGAAGATGAGCACGGACAGGCCGAGCAGCGTGGAAGCCACGGCCAGCACGGTGGGCAGGCGGATGTGCCGCATGGTGGTGTAGGCCGCCTCCGCCGGGGTGTCCGCCTTTTCCGCCTCCACCAGGTACTCCGCGGCCACGTGCAGGCAGTAGGCCGTGCCCACGGCCAAAATGAAGATGGGCACGATCAAGGACAGGGCGGAAACGGGCTTGTCCGCCCAGGCCATGACCCCGAAGGTCCACGCCAGGGCCACCACCACGCAGACCACCGGCCCCAGGACCAGCCTCCATGACCGGAACAGGTACAAAAGGATGCCTAGCATGAGCGCCAGGGCCAGGACCGGCAAGAAGGAAAAATCCTTGCGCAGGTTGTCCATGAGGGCCTGGGACAATACAGGCATGCCGATCTGGTACAGGTACAGCCCCGTCCGCTCGGACTCCTCCTTGAGGATCTGGTCGATGGCGCGGACGATGGGCTCCTCGGCCCGGATGTCTTCGAGGATCACCAAAAAGGCGGTGGCGGTCTTGCCGCGGTTGTAGAGGCAGTTTTCGAAAAGCTTCACCGGCTGAAGCTTTTCCTCGAACTGGGGAATGGACCATTCGTCCAGAAGGTCCATCTGGTCCTTGATCCGGGGCAGGGAAATGACCTCGAGCACGCCGGGGATGGCCGAGAATTTTTCGCTCAGCCGGCGGATGGAGGCGAAGGTTTGCGGGTCGAACACGTTCTGGCCCCGTGCCACCACCTCGATGTACTCCCCGCCACCGAACTGGGAAAGGAAACGCTGGTAGTTCTTGTATTCCGTCGAGTCGCGGATGCAGACCTCGTAGACCGAGGCCTTGATTTTCAAGTGGGGAATCTCCGCGCCCAGGACCAGGGTGGCCAGCAGAACGGCCAGGATCACCCGCCAGGGGTGGTCCACGATGTAGCGAAGCCAGACGCGGTAATCGAAATTATGGCGCAAAGCGTCCAACCTGCCTCCAGGCAACGGCCCGCCGAGCAGGCGGGTGGACCCCCGTCAACGGGGGGGGGCAGAGATGAGAGGAAACAGAGAATCTTTCTTACCATACTCCGGAAGAAAAACAAAACGGGCGTAAGCCCGGGAAGGCCATGGAAACTGAATATTCGCCGGGAAAAATTTCCGATGCTGATGCATTCGGTCCTGTCAAGCCAAAGGGAAAACGTCATGTTTAAGCCAAAGGGAAAATTCACCCCTCAGGCTTTCGGGTCGCCGGTTGGCCGAGGGGAGAAGCTGCCGGCTCTTGCCTTCACAGGAGACGGTGTTGTCTTTTTGGACCGTACGTTTGAGCCTTTGCAGCGCTGATGCCGAGGGAAGCGGCCGCCTGGGCGTTTTGGAGCCTGCCTTCCATGGCGGCTTTCACGGTT
>JAFDHW010000322.1:3463-4212 GCA_019308705.1 Deltaproteobacteria bacterium | reverse complement strand
TTGCCCGGGCCAGGTCGCCCAGGTGGCAGAGATGGAAGTTTTGTTCGGCGGCCAGGATGCCCACCAGCCGTTTCAGGTAGCCGACGGCCGCCCGGTTCATGCGGTGGTGATGGATCATGACGCCCAGAAGCCCGGATTCCAGGCCCCGGTCCAGCTCGGCCAACATCCGGAAGGCCGCGTCCTCGGGGCTGGTCTCCTTGCGGGTGTGCAGATCCATGCACACCGGGATGTCCTTCATTTCGCCGCCCGCCGGGGGTTCGGCCCCCGGGGCGCGGCTTACGGCGTTAAAACCCAGGGCGGTCAGCGCTTCCAACACCTTCCGGCCGCAACGGTTCCACGGGGGCGTGTACACGGGCTCGCTGCGTTCGCCGAAAAGCTCCTCCATGGTCCGTTTGCCCCGTGCGACGGCCGCGCGGATTTGTTCTTTGCCCATGGAGTCCGGCAGTTCCTCCTTTTTGCCCGTGGCCGCGCGGTTCTCGTGGTCCACGCCGTGCTGGTGCCAGCACCAAAGGGAGTCCTCGCCCCCGCAGGCGGCCAGCAGGCCCCGTGCCGCGGCAGGGGTGGTCCTGGCCGGGATCACAGCCAGGGAAAGGGGCGCGCGGACCGCCGCGAAGATTCGGGCCATGGCCATGAATTCCGGGTCCACGGCGACAACGTCGTCCGCACGGAAAAACACCGCGGGCCGCCCGGGCTTCCCGCCGTGGCGGGCCACCACGCCGGCGGTTTTCGCCGCCAGGTCCTGCGGCGGG
>JAFDHW010000322.1:0-3437 GCA_019308705.1 Deltaproteobacteria bacterium | reverse complement strand
CAAACCCTCATGCGTCCCCCCCGTAGCGTTCGAGCAGCCGGGCGGTCCTTTCCGCGCCGGAAAGGTCCACCGTCGCCCGTTCCGCGCCCGCCTCCAGGGCCGAGAGCATCCTTTGGGCCAGCCGCTTTGGGGCCAGGTCCTCGTCGGAAAGCACTCCCAGCGCGCCCATGGCGGCGAGCTTTTCCGCCCTCAACCCCTGCTCCCGGTTCCGGCCAAACGGCCAGACCAGCGCGGGCACGCCCGCGGCCAGCACGTCCATGCAGGTGTTGTAGCCCCCCATGGACACGGACAGGTCCGCCGCGGCCACAAGGCCCGGAAAATCCCGGACAAACCGCCGGACCAAAACCCCGGGTCCGGCCCGGTCCGCCAGGGCGGCGTACTCTTTCTCCGGAAGGTAGGGGCCAGCCGATACCACAACATAAACACGTTGCTTTGCATTTACAACGGGGGCGGCGTCCACGGCCGCGGCCAAAAGCGCCCCCCCCACCGCGCCGCCGCCCGCGGAAACCACCACCAGCCTGTCTTCCGGCAGAAGCCCGAACCGCTCCCGCACGGCCTTTTTGTCCGTGCCGCCGGGTTTCCGGGCCACGTACCCGGTGTATTCCACCGGACAGGCAAAATCCGCCTCCCGGGAAAAGGTTTCCGAAAGCCGCACCACGCGGGGGTCCGCATGGACCAGCACCAGGCCGAACCACTGGTTCACCAGCCGCACCACCCGGTCCTCGTAGGCGGAGGGCTCGGATTTTTCCACCAGGATATCCCGCACGGAAGACGCGCACAAAGGCGGCCGGGAAAGCCCATGGGCCACCTCCAGGGCGGGGAGGAGCTCAAAGGAAAACGCCTTCCTGCCAAAGGGGAAAAGCTCCACCAAAAACACGTCCGGCGAAAAGTCCCGCACCAGCCGGGCAAGCCGTTCCTTCCTTTGGGCCTTCACCTCTTCCAGTTCCAGGCCGCCGTCCGTCTGCAGCCCGGAGAACTCCGCGTCCATGGACAAGGCGGGCAGGGAAAACAACCGCACGTGCCCCGGCAGGGAGGCCGAACCCCCCGGCCCGCCGGACACCAGCGTCACCTCGTGCCCGGCAAGGGCCCGGCAGATGGAAAGCGCCCTGAACAGGTGCCCCATGCCGAGGACGTGCTGGCAGTAGAACAGAACGCGCATGGGCCTTCGGGTCCAATCCCCCGCCCTCCAGGTTGCGCGCTTCGGCGGGTGGTGTTACCTTGTCGCATGTTTCCCGCGGGAAATCGCCGCATGGATGCGGGACTTCCCGCTTCGAGGACCACTGTGCCCGAACACCGGGCCTTCTGCAAGGCAACCATGGCCGAAGACAAACCCGCCATCGAGCTTGACCGGGTCTCGTTCTCCTTCAACGGCAGGAACGTGCTGGAAAACGTGTCCCTCACCGTGAACCAGCGGGACTTTCTGGCGGTCATCGGTCCCAACGGCGGGGGCAAGACCACCCTCATCAAGGTGATGGCCGGACTGCTCAAGCCCCAGCAGGGCACGGTGCGCGTACGGGGGGAAAAACCCGCGGACGCCGCCCGCCACATCGGGTACATGCCCCAGGACCTTCACCTGGAAAAGGATTTCCCCATTACGGTCATGGACGTGGCCCTCATGGGCCGCATGACGCACCACCGCTTGTTCCACGGCCGTTACACCCGCGAGGACAAGAAGGCCGCCGCCGAGGCCCTTGAACGGCTGGAGATACTGGATTTGGCGGACCAGCGGGTGGGCAGGCTCTCCGGGGGCCAGCGCCAGCGGCTGTTCATCGCCCGGGCCCTGGCCGGCGACCCGAAGATCCTCCTCCTGGACGAGCCCACCTCCAGCGTGGACCCCGAGGGCCAGACCCGGCTGTACCGGCTTCTCAAGGAGCTCAACGAAACCATGACCATCGTGGTGGTGTCCCACGACCTCATGGTGCTCTCGTCCTACGTGACCTCCGTGGCCTGCGTGGCCAGGCACGTGCACCACCACGACTCCGCGGAGATCACCGAGGGCATGCTGGAGGACGCCTACCACTGCCCGGTGGAGATCATCGCCCACGGCGTGCCCCACCGGGTGTTTAGGACCCACACCTACGAAAAGGAGCCGGAATAGCCGGTTTTTCCGCGACAGAAGGAACCCCGTCCCCATGCTGCTGGAGGCCCTGTCCCACGAGTTCATGCGAAACGCCTTGTACGCCGGGCTTTTGGCCTCGGCCACCTGCGGGGTCATCGGCGCGCTGGTGGTGGTGAACCGTTTGGCCTTCCTTTCCGGCGGCATCGCCCACGCGGCCTACGGCGGGGTGGGCATGGCCTTCTTCTTCGGATTCTCCCCCCTTCTGGGCACCCTGGGGTTCTCCCTGGCCGCGGCCCTGGTCATGGCGGGCATCACGCTCAGGTCCAAGGGCCGTTCGGACACCGTGGTGGGCGTGCTGTGGGCCGCGGGCATGGCCGCGGGCGTCATCTTCGCGGATCTCACCCCGGGCTATCCCGCAGACCTCATGAGCTACCTGTTCGGCTCCATCCTCACCGTGGGCCACGAAGACCTGTGGGTCATGGGGACCATGTGCGCGGGCGTGCTGTTCGTGGCCGTGTTCTGGCACAACGACCTCTTGGCGCTCTCCTACGACCCGGACTTCGCCCGGCTCCGCGGCGTACCGGTGACCTTCCTGCACTTTCTGCTCCTTTGCATGATCGCGCTGGCCGTGGTCATGCTGGTGCGGGTGGTGGGGCTCATCCTCATCGTGGCCTTCCTCACCATCCCGCCCTACATGGCCGAGCAGTGGACCTCGTCCCTGGCCCGGGTCATGGCCCTTTCGGCGCTTTTGTGCGCCGTGTTCACCGTGACGGGCCTGGCGGTGTCCTACGCGCTGAACCTGACCTCCGGAGCCAGCATCATCCTGGTGGCCGCGGCGGCCTTTTTCGCCGACCTGGCCGTGGCGCGGCTGCGCCAGAACGCATAGGGAGCCCTTGCATGAAGAAGAGCGAACAGGAAACCATCGCGTCCCGGGAATTCATCAACTCCGTGGAGGGCTGTCCCGCCTGCAAGCGGAGCTTCACCATGGGCGAGCCCATCGTTCTTGCCTTCTCCCCTTCCTGGGAAGGCGGAAAATGGGTCCACGCGGACGACGCCCGCTTCGACCGGGAGCACGGGGAATACCGGGTGAAGGAATAGCAGGAAACGGGTTGCGTTCCGCAGCCATTGAAGGAACCGGCAAACGCCGGCATGATGACAATCCCCGCCCGCCCTAGCCCGGATTATTCACGGGTTCGATTCGCGCGAGAGCAAGGAGGAGGGAAGCTGTACTTTTGTACCGCGACCGCCTCCTGACGCAGCTATCGCGCGAATCGGGCTCGCCGGAAGGGTGAAACATTTCGCCGATGTCAGCATTCCTCAAAGAAACAGCGTGCATTTTTCAAGGACCCTTCCATTGGCACTTAACCTGTTTAAATCC
>JAFDHW010000321.1 GCA_019308705.1 Deltaproteobacteria bacterium | reverse complement strand
GGGCTCGCCCGATTTCCGCGCTGGCCGCGTTATCGGGGCTCGGCGTACCAAAGTACGCCTTCACCCCTCTCGCCTTGCCAGCACGGAAATCAGGCTTCGTGAATAATCCGGGCTTATTTTGTAAAACCAAGGGCGGACTGCCTTCGCGGTCCGCCCTTGGTTGTTCCGGCCGCAAGCCCGCTGGAACCGGGTCAGGAATACCTTACGTCAAAACCGGAAAACCCGCCCTTGTAGGGTTCCTCGCTCACCCGCACGTTTTCCACCCGCGCGGAGGGAGGCCCGCCGTTTTTGACCCAGGAAAGCACCGCGTCCACGTCCTCTTCATCGCCCTCCAGCACCGCCTCCACCGCGCCGTCGGGCCGGTTTTCGACCCACCCGGTCACCCCGTGCCGCCTGGCCGTATCCCGGGTGGAGGCGCGGAAGAACACGCCCTGCACCCTGCCCGTGATCACCATGCGTTTGCGCACCTTGTCCCCCATATCACTCTCCCAGCATGTCCTTCAGGTCCTCTTCGGTGATGACGGCCACCCCCAGGTCCCTTGCCTTGTCCAGCTTGGAGCCCGGGGATTCGCCCGCCACCACGTAGTTGGTCTTCTTACTCACCGACCCGGAAACCCTGCCTCCCGCGGCCTCGATCCTCTCCTTGGCCTGGGAGCGGGTCATGGAGGACAAGGCGCCGGTGAGGACAAAGGTGCGTCCGGAAAGGGGCCTGCCTTTCTCCGGCGCCTCTTCCTCCTTGATGCGCACCCCGCGGCGCAGAAGCTCCTCCACCGCCTCCACGTTTTGTGGGTTGGCGAAAAAGCTGGCCACGCTCTGGGCCACCACCGGCCCCACTTCGGGAATCTCCTGAAGCTCTTCCTTGGACGCGGACATGATCCGGCGGATGTCTTTGAAGTGGGAGGCGAGGGTTCGGGCCACGTGCTCGCCCACGTGGCGGATGCCCAGGGCATAGAGGAACCGTCCAAGGGTGACGTCCTTGCTCTGTTCGATGGAGGAGAGGATGTTTCCCGCGGATTTTTCCGCCATGCGCGTAAGCGGCACGAGGTCGTCCATGGTGAGGGTGAACAGGTCCTCGAAGCTCTTGGCCAGGCCCCGCTCCACCAGCTGGTGCACCAGCTTGTCCCCCACCCCGTCCATGTCGAACGCGGCCTTGGAGGCAAAATGCTTGATGCGCTCCTTGACCTGGGCCGGGCACAGGGCGTTTATGCACCGGCTGACCGCCTCGCCCTGAAGGCGCACGGCCTCGCTTCCGCACACCGGGCAGGCCCTGGGCATGACAAAGGGGGGATTGCGGCCCTCCCGGTCCGGGTCCAGCACCTTCACCACCTCGGGGATCACGTCGCCCGCGCGCTGGACCAGCACCCTGTCCCCCACGCGCACGTCCTTTCTTTTCACCTCGTCCTCGTTGTGCAACGACGCCCGGCTCACCGTGGCCCCGCCCACGGACACGGGCGCAAGGACCGCCACGGGCGTAAGCGCTCCGGTGCGGCCCACGGAAACCACGATGTCCTCCACCCTCGTGGATTCCTGCACGGGCGGGAACTTCCAGGCAATGGCCCAACGGGCACTTCTGGCCGTAGTCCCCAGGTCCTGCTGATAGGAGATGGAATCCACCTTCACCACCAGCCCGTCCATCTCGTAGGGGGCCTTGTGCCGTTTTTCGGAAAGCTCCTCGTAATAGGCGAACACCTCCTCAAGGGATACCCCGCCGCGCGTGCCCGCAAGGTTCACGGGCAGGCCCCAGCCCGCCAGGGTTTTGAGCAGGGAGAACTGGGTTTCGAAGATCACGCCGGAAACCCGGCCCACGCCGTAGCAGAACATGTCCAGGGGGCGTGTGGCCGTGATCTTGGAGTCCAACTGGCGCAGCGACCCGGCGGCGGCGTTCCGGGGGTTGGCGAACAAGGGAAGCCCCTGGTCCTCGCGCTCCTGATTGATGCGGGCGAAATGCGCCTTGGGCAGGTACACCTCCCCCCGCACTTCCAGCCGCTCCGGAACGCCTTCGCCCTTCAGCGAAAGGGGCACCCGGCGGATGGTGCGCACGTTATCCGTGATCACCTCGCCCACGTATCCGTCGCCCCGGGTGGAGGCCAAGACCAGGGACCCGTTCTCGTAGACCAGTTCCACGGCCACGCCGTCCAGCTTGGGCTCCGCGGTGTAGGAAAGGGGCCCGGAAAGACCCAGGGCCTTCCTGGCCCGCTGGTCGAACGCGGCCACCTCCTCCCGGCTCATGGCGTTTTCCAGGGAGAGCATGGGTACGCTGTGGGGGGCGGTTTCGAACTTCTCCAGGGGAGGCGCGCCCACCCGGCGGGTGGGGGAATCCGGGGTGGCCAGCTCCGGGTACTCGGCCTCCAACTCCTCCAGCCGCCGCATCATGCGGTCGTACTCGGCGTCGGAGATCTCCGGGTCGTCAAAGGCGTAGTAGCGCTCGGCCGCCCGGGCGATGCTCTCCCGCAGGGAGCGGACCTCCTCTATGACGGATTCGTCTGGGAGCCTTGGCATATCGCGGAAAGGGCCTTGTGCAGGGCTGTTCGGGAATCCTGGAACGCGGGCGAGGCGAACCCGGGGTTCCAGGAGCCGGTGAAAAGTTCGTCGGACACCACCAGGGCGGCGGCCAGGGAGACCTGCCGGTACCTGGCCACGGTGAAAAGCGCGGAAGTTTCCATGTCCACGGCCACCGCGCCCCGCTCCGCGAAACGGTTGATCTTGACCGGGGTTTCCCGGAAAGGAGCGTCCGTGGTCCACACCGGGGCCCGGGAGGTCTTGACTCCCTCTTGTTCCAGGGCCATGGCCAGGCGCATGGCCTCCACCTCGGAGGGGTGGGAAGCAGAGGCCACGCTCATGTCTGCCTGGTCGGCGGGAAGGGCTTCCTCGTCGGTCATAAGGTAGTGGACCGAGGTGCCCTCGTCAATGTAGCCGTGGGTGGGCACGATGACGTCGCCGATGCGATGGTTTTCGCTGATGGAGCCGCACCAGCCGAGGTAGACGATTTCCCGCACGCCGCAGGCGATCATGGTTTCCAGGATGATGACCGCGTAGGGCGCCCCCACCACCGGGCCGGCCAGGGAGAACCCGTGGCCGTTTCCCGCCACCTTGCTCATGAAAAGCGGCTTGGCGCACCCGGAAAGGCCGGTGGCGGAACAAAGCGCGTCAAAATCCGCTTCCGTGCTCGCCAAAAGCATGCGCGGGCCGTGGCCCGTGCCGGCCAGGGCAATGGGTTGGACCAGGGGCCCGGCCCCTGACACGCCGTTCTGCACTACTCCCCCTTTCCGCCAGCGGAAAAAACGAGCCGCCTACTTAGCCCGGATTATTCACGAAGCCTGATTTCCGTGCTGGCAAGGATAGAGGGGTGAAGGCGTACTTTGGTACGCCGAGCCCCGATAACGCGGCCAGCGCGGAAACCGGGCGAGCCCGAAGGGTGAGGAATTTTGCCCGAATGGCGGAATTCCTCAAATA
>JAFDHW010000320.1 GCA_019308705.1 Deltaproteobacteria bacterium | reverse complement strand
GCGTTCTTTGCTCCAGCCGCGGGAGGAGAGGAACTCGTCGAACTCCTGCCTGCTCATGTGCCGCTGGTCGTGCACCCTGAGCATTTCCTCCATGTCCGCGTCCACGCCCATTTTCCCGATCATGGCCCGGGCCAACGAATGGTAGTCCACCCCCAGCTCCGGCGGCTTTTTGCCGGAAAACCCCAGGCAGAAGCCCGCCAGGATCTCCTGTAACATGCGGGCGAAAAGCGCTTCGTCAAACAGGTCCCTGGCGTCTACAGGGTTTCCGGCTTCGTCCAGCCCCGCCCGGCCGGGGTCCGCCGCGCGGAACCACGAGCCCGCCACCAGGGCCAGCGAAAGCACCTGGGTGCCCATGTGCAGGTACAAATCCCGCAAAAACCCGGAATAGGGAACCAAGTGTTCGAAGTCGCGGGGACCGGTGTCCCCCACGTTGGGGTGGAAGCAGGAAGCCAGCCACTGGTCCAGGCGGCCGGACCGGGGCCAGTGGTACAGTCCCCGGTCGTCGCGGCGGCGCTGCTGGACGCGGTTGTGGAAAAGGGGGATGGGCGCGGTGTGCAACACCCCGGCCGCGGACATGGCCCCCAGGATGCGCGCATTTTTGGCCAGAACGGCCAAAAAGTCCTCGGCGGGCAGCGGGTTCCCCGGCTCGTTGGGGTAGCGGAAGTATTCGGGCCGGGCCAGAAAGGCCACCCCCAGCCGGTCCGGGTGCAGGGCGTCCGGATCCAGGCCGGGCACGGAAAGCCCCGAAAAGGAAAACAAGCGGCTCTCGCCCCGGGAAAGGGACCGGGGCACGTAAAAGTCCTCGCCATAGGCCCCGGGGTCCTGGCGCAGAAAATCCATCCACGCGGTTTCCGCGGCCAGGCCCCCCGGGTCTTCCCCCGCCCGGGCGAGCTTCACCACCAGCACGCGGGAGCCGGACAGCGCGGGGGCAACCACGCTGCGGCCCAGCACCCGGGCCTTGGAAGGCTCGGCGCCCGCCAGGGCCATGAGGGCGCAAAGGTCCGTCCTGGCCGGGCGGCTGGTTGCGCCCAGGTCCGGTTTCGGGGTGGGGATGGAAAGGGGAAGCCTGCTCAGGGATTCGGCCACCGCCCGGTGTACGGGGCCGCTGCTTTGGCAGAGCGCCCTTGAAAGCACGCTGAGGGCGGACTCGCGGGCGGCGGGGTTCGGGGAGTGGGCCAAAACCATGGCCAGGGCCCCGGCGGCCTTGCGGTAGAGGAAGTAGGCGGTCTTCTTGTCCGCATGCTCGGCCCGGGAGAGCACCCCGTCCAGGGCGTCCAGTACGGGCCGGCCGAACACCTCCGGGGCCTCCTCCGCCAGGTACAACAACCGGCCCAGGGCCATGAAAAGCGCCACGTACTCCCGGCCGGGAACCAGGTCTTCCAAGGCCAGGTCGCGCTCGATCACCGGGGAGGAAGGATGCATCGCACGCTCAACCCCCCGGTCAGAAGGGGTAGTCGATCTTGTGGATGGAGACCGCCTTGGTGGTGGCGGCCACCGCGGTGCGGTTCATGCGCTTGCCGAGGTTGGACCGGTGGTGGAACGCCAGCCTGCCCGTGAGGTTGCTTTCGGACAAAAGGATGTTCACGAAGTCGATGAACCGCTGGTCCGCCCGGTTGATGAGCTCGGCCATGGCCTGGGCGTTGAACCCCGCCAGGAAGGTTTCCATGAGGTGGGGATTGTTCGCCAACACCTTGTTGGTGAGGTGCGCCGCGCGCTCGATGTCCAGCCTGCGGACCACCTGCACGAGAAAGTCCGGGTTGGCCGTGACCAGGGCGTTGGCCGATGCGGCCACCGGCTCCGGGTTCAGCAGCCCGGCCAGCTTGTTCACCAGGTCCGGCCCCTGTTCGAACAGGGCGTCCGCGGCCTTGGCCACGGTGTGGGGGTCCATGAGCGCCAAGACCTCTCCGGCCAGGCCCGGACGCTTTTCCACCAGCGCGCCTGCGGCGGCGGCCAGGGCTTCCGTGTCCAGCTCGGCCGCCACCTCCGCGGCCATGGAAGCGTACTCCGCCACCAGCGCGTTGGTGATGGCCGCCAGGGCCGCCGGGTCCAGCACGGAGAGCACCTCGCCCAACAGCCTGGGGGCCGCGGACAGCATGGTGTCCGCCATCTTCGCCAGGGCCTCGGCGTCCAGGCTGTCCAGCACCGTTGCCAAGAGCTCCGGCCGCGCCTTCACCAGGGTGTTCACCAGGGACCCCACGGCTTCGGCGTCCAGGTGCGGGGCCAGGTCCGCGGCGGTCTTTCCCGCGGCGGAAAGCACCGGGTTCACCACACCGGCCAGGGCCTTCTGGTCGAGGCGCTCCATGATCCCCGCCAGAAGCTCCGGGTTGGCCTCCATGGCGGCGTTCACCGTGGCGGCCACGGCGTCTTTATCCACCATCTTGGCTATGGCTGCGGCCTTGGGGCCGTATTCCTTCAGCAGGGTGTTTCCCATGATGGCGGCCACGTTGGGGTCCACGACCTTGGAGAACTTCTGCACCAGGGCCGGGGCGTTGGCGATGAGGCCGTTCAAAAGCGCGCCGGCCGCCTTGGGATCGATATCCCGGATCATGACCGCGGGAAGGTCCGGCCGGGCCGTCATGGCGGAATTGACGGCGCTGGCCGCCAGCTTGGCGTCCAGCCGGGCCAGGATTTCCTTTATCAGGCCCGCGGATTCGGCCAGAGCCAGGTTGGCGGCCTCGGCCATGGCGGCGGGGTCCAGTTTTTTCAAGATCTGCGGCAGGATGGCCGCGACTTCCTTCACCGCCAGGTTCACCACTCCGGAGAGCACCTCCGCGTCCATCTTGCGCAGAAACTCGCCGGGAAGGTCCTTGTTCTTTTCCAAGAAGCGGTTCATGGCTCGGGCCAAGGGGGAGATGTCGACGCCCGCGGCCATGTTGGACAACAGCGATGGATTCTTCTCCAGGGCCTCGTTCAGCGCGGCGGTGACGGCGCCCGGGTCCACCATGGCGGCCAGCCGGCCCAGGGCGCGGGCGTTCTTGGCCAGCACGCGGTTGGCCACGTGGGCCACCACGTCCGGGTCCACAGCCCGGGCGGCCATGTCGCCCACCCCGGCGGCGATCCGGGCCCCTACTCCGGCAAAGCGTCCGATGACGGGAATTCTTCCGATGGATCCCCTGGGGCCGGTGAGGCCCGCCACAAGGCCAACCTGTCGTTCGCGCATGGGTTCCCCCAAGCTTTTGCCGGGCGAGTGAACGGTGAAACGGGAGGTCCTGTCCGCCCTCCGCGCCGGGGCCGGGTCAACGGCGGGGAGGGGAAAACCCGGGGGGCAGCCGGACTGCGAGGGTTTTCAGGAAAAACGTACCATTCCCGCCCGGGCGAGTCAACGAGGGCGGAAAAAAGGGGACGGGCCGGATCCGGCGACCGGTTATTCAGGGACGTAGGTGGCCGAGGCGTTTTCCGATTCCCAGGCCGTGACGCTGGTGACGCGGACGCCCTTGTCCACCGGAAGGAGCGCGGCCAGG
>JAFDHW010000319.1 GCA_019308705.1 Deltaproteobacteria bacterium | reverse complement strand
GCGAGCCCGATTCACGCGATAGCTGCGTCAGGAGGCGGTCGCGGTACAAAAGTACAGCTTCCCTCCTCCTTCCTTGCTCTCGCGCGAATCGAACGCGTGAATAATCCGGGTTAGCTTCAACCATGGAGGTCGACCAATGCCCACGCTGGAATTCCGCACCCAGGCCCCGGTGGCCGAATACTTCACCAAGGCCCACGAAATGTTCCGCAAGGAGGTGCGCGCCTTTGTCAAAAAGGAGGTCCTGCCCTTTGTGGAAGACTGGGAGGAGGCCGGGGAGTTTCCCCGGGAGATCTACAAGAAGGCGGCGGAAGCTGAAATATTGGGCATCTGCTACCCCGAGGAGGTGGGGGGTACCCCGGCGGACCTCTTCTTCGGCCTGGTGGTCACCGAGGAGCTCATGCGGTCCACCTCCGCGGGGTTTGCCGCGGGCCTGGGGTCCTGCAACATTGCGCTTCCGCCCATCGTCATGCACGGCACGGACGAGCAGAAGGAAAAGTTCGTCAAGCCCGTGCTGGCCGGGGACAAGATCGCGGCGTTGGGCATCACCGAGCCCTCGGGCGGCTCCGACGTGGCGGCCTTGCAGACCACGGCGGTGAGGGACGGCGATCATTACGTGATCAACGGGTCCAAGACCTTCATCACCTCGGGCGTCCGGGCGGACCAGGTCACCCTGGCGGTGCGCACCGGCGGCGAGGGCCACGCGGGCATCAGCATGATCGTGGTGGAGGCCGGCACTCCCGGCTTTTCCGCGTCCAAGCCGCTCAAGAAGATGGGATGGTGGGCGTCGGACACCGCGGAGCTGTACTTCACCGACTGCCGGGTGCCGGCGTCAAACCTCATCGGCGAGGAGAACAAGGGCTTTTACTACATCATGGAAAATTTCCAGACCGAGCGGCTGGCCCTGGCCGTCATGGCCAACATGACCAGCCAGTTGGCCCTGGAGGAGGCGCTTTCCTACGTCAAGGAGCGCCAGGCGTTCGGCAGGCCGCTCAAGGGGTTCCAGGTCATCCGCCACAAGCTGGTGGACATGGCCACCCGGCTGGAAGCCTCGCGGGAGTTCACTTACCGGGTGGCCTCCAGGATCTCCGCCGGGGAAAACCAGGTCAAGGAAGTGTCCATGGCCAAGAACTTCGCCTGCGAAGTCTCCGACATGGTCACCTTCGAGGCGGTGCAGATCTTCGGCGGCCACGGCTACATGCGCGGCAACGTGGTGGAGCGGCTTTACCGCGACAACCGCGTCCTGTCCATCGGCGGCGGAACAACCGAGATCATGAAGGAGATCATCTCCGGGATGATGATTCCCTGACCATACGGGCTTTTGGACAGAAGGGTCCCCGGCCGCCGGCATATGCCGAAGGGGCCACGCCGCTTTCAGAGAGGGGCCCCGCTACACGCGGAACCGGGCGACCTGGCGGGACAACGCCACCAGGTTGCCCTCCTCGTCCCACGCCTGGCCGTCTTCCTCCAGGATGCCGCAATCCATGTGCCGGGTGGTGAAGCAGCACTTGAGCCACGGGGTTTTGGGCAGGCGCCGTACGTTCACGGAAAGCTCCAGGGTGGGCACCCAGGAGAGTGCGCCGTGGCTGGCCATGATGGCCGGAGGGAAGGCGTCCATGGCCAAAAACACCGCGGCCGCGTCTATGGGCCGCTTTTCCCGGAAGGCGAACCATCCCTTTTGCTCGGAAACCGGGGAGAGCTCCTTGCCCTGCAGCCATCCGGCGCAGGTCGGGTCCAGCAGCACCCGGGCGTGGCGATAGAAACTGTAGGAGGGCATCTCCGGAATTTCCACGCACTCTTTTCTGTCCGCCACCACGGGTTCCCCGGCCTCGTGGCGCACGTAGCCGCGCTCGCCCGAATCCTCCCGGAAGGTGGCCAGCACCCGCACCCGTTCCGTGCCCTCCTGGAAAAGGCTGGCGGAGAACCGGTCGAATTTGGGGGAGGCGATCATGGTCTCGGTGGTGATTCTTGCCGGCCCGGGCGTGCAGCGCAGGATGTAGTTCGCCGTGAGCACGGGCAGGGAGGGCTTGTCCGTTTGGCCGCCCAGCGTCTGGGCGAAAAGCGCCAGCAGATAGCCGCCGTTGGCCACGTCGTTGATGAGCCAGGCGGGGGAGATTTCACCCTCGTATTCCCCGGCTCGCCCGGGAGTGAACGTGATGTCCCGGTCAAAGGGGTGCATGGCGGTTTCCTTTCCATCCGGTCCCGCCAAGGATACCGGATTTTGCCCGCAGGTCAAGGAGGGGCGGGGGTTGACACCCTGCGGAACGCGGACCATATTGGCCCGAGTTTTCGTACCCATCCAAAAGGAGAATTGCTATGTCGCGGTTAGGCACGTGGTTTCTGGCCACCAGGCCGTGGTCCTTCTCCATGTCCGCCATTTCCGTTTCCGTGGGCGCGGCGTTGGCCGCGGGCTCCGGGTTTTCCGCGGGCCTGTACGTGCTCACCCTGGCGGGCATGGTGCTTCTCCACGGGGCCACCAACCTCATCAACGACTACTTCGACGTGAAAAACCGGGTGGACGTGCCCGACGCGCCCACGGTCAAGTATCGGCCCCATCCCCTGGCCGACCGCGAACTGGGGCTGAACCAGGTGCTTGCCGCGGCCGTGGCCATGTACGCCGCGGGCATCGGCATCGGCCTTTTCCTGGCCGCAACCCGGGGCTGGCCCGTGCTGGCCATAGGGGCCGTCGGGGTGGCCGTGAGCCTCTGCTACACCGCGCCCTTGTTTCCCCTGAAATACAAGGCCCTGGGCGAGGTGGCCGTGTTCTTCATGTGGGGGCCTTTGTCCATGCTGGGGGCGTATTACGTCCAGAGCCAGGCGCTTTCCTGGACCCCGGTCCTGGTGTCCATTCCCTTTGGGACCCTGGTGGGACTGGTGCTTTTGGCCAACAACCTGCGGGACCGGGAACACGACCGCCGCCAGGGTATCTTCACCCTGGCCGTACTGTTGGGCGGCAGGGGAGGCAACGCCCTGTTCGCCGGGCTCATCGTGGCGGCCTTTGCCGGGATCGGGCTCATGAGCCTGGCCGGGCCGCTTTCGCCCATAAGCCTGCTGGTGTTTTTGGCTGCGCCCCTGGCCGCGCCCCTGTTGAAGATGGTGAAATACGGCTGGCCGGATGACGCGGACGCGAGGACCGCCAAGCTCGACACCGCCTTCGGCGTCCTGCTTCTGGCTTCGCTCATCCTGAACAAGGCTTGGTGATGCAGCCCGAAAAGAAGCTTTGGCCCGTGGCGCTGACCGTGGCCGTGGCCGCGGTGCTGTGGTTTTTCGCCTTTGCGGTTTCCTGGGGCAACTTCTGGGTGAAAATCGCCTGTTCCGCCACGCTGTTGGCGGTGCTGGCCGCGGTGTTCGGCGGCAAGGGGCCAAGGGACTGGTTTTCCTTCACCGGCCGGGACCTGTGGCTGGGCCTTTTGTCCGCAGCCATGCTCTACATGGTGTTTTTTGCGGGCAACGCCGTTGGGGGATGGCTGTTCTCCT
>JAFDHW010000318.1 GCA_019308705.1 Deltaproteobacteria bacterium | reverse complement strand
CCCGCAGGCGCTTGCCCTCCAGGGGTGCGGGGGCCGGGCGGGCGGCGAGCTCCTTTGCCTCCTCCGGGCCGGGCAGGGAGTCAAGGCCCGTTCCCATGGGTTTTCCCGTGGCCGCGTCCAGCACCGTCGCCGTCTTCCCGTCGGATACCGCCGCTATGTGCGCCGGCCCGCCGGGAGCCAGCCTGGCCGCCGCCACCGCCTCCCGCTCCCGGGAACCCAGCGACCCCGCAGCCACCTTGAACACCACCACCGGCCGCTCCCCCCAGCTCAGCACCAGGTCCAACGCCGAGTCGTGGCGCACCCCCTCCACCCGAAAGGACAAGGGAACGTCCCGGGCAAGATCCGCCCTCGCAAAACCCCGCTCCTCCACCAGGTACCGCAAAAGCGCCTGCCGGTTGCCCTCCGCCCCCACCAGCGGCACGGGCTCTCCGGTCAAATAATCCTCGATCATCTCAAAGGGCTTCTGAACGGCCATGGATGGACTCCTTTCGCCCGGCCCATATCCTGGGAGCGTCCGACCACAGGCCCTCCAAGTCATAAAAGCTCCGCACCGGGTCGTAGAACACGTGCACCACCACGTCGCCGTAGTCCAAAAGCGCCCACTGGCCTTCGTTCACGCCTTCCCTGCCCAGGGGCTTGCGGCCCTGTTTCACCATCTCGTCGACGATGGTTTCCGCGATGGCCGTGACCTGGCGGGAGGAGTTGCCCGACACCAGGACGAAAAAGTCCGCCACCGAACTTTTGCCCCGCACGTCGAGCGCCACCAGGCCCTCGCCCTTGCGTTTTTCGGCGGCGTCGAAAAAGGGTTGAACCTCGGCGGGGATGCCTCCCTGGGTCTTTTTGGTCATGGCGCGTCCGTGTAGAGTTTCCTTAGGATAATGTAATCCCGCACCGGCTCCGGCACCAGCCAGCGGATGCTCTTGCCCCGGGCCAGGAGGCCGCGGATGGCCGTGGCGGAGATGTCCAGCGCGGTCACGGAAAGGGGGATGAGCCGGTTGCCCGAGGCCTTGTGCCGCCATTCGCCGCCTTCGGCGGAAAACAGGCCGGCAAGGGTTTGCTCCACGTAGGGGGCCACGTCCTCCGCGGCCCGCGGCGGCCGGGTGAGCACCACGAAATGGGCGTGGGAGAAAAGCTCTTCCCACCGGTGCCAGGTGTGGATTTCCACAAACGCGTCCGTGCCCAGCAGGAAGTACAGGTCCGTGCCGGGACGTTCCTTTCCCAGGACGCGCAGAGTGTCCAGGGAATAGGACGGGCCTTCGCGGAAAAGCTCCATGTCCGAGGCGAAGAACCCCGGGCGGCCGACCACGGCCAGGCGGGCCATTTCCAAGCGGTCCTCCGGGCTTGCCGTGGGCTCCCCGGGCTTGTGGGGCGGTTTTCGGGCCGGAACGAAGGCCACCTCGTCAAGCCCCAGGGCCTCGGCCGCCTCCTCGGCCGCGCGCAAGTGCCCCAGGTGGACGGGGTCGAAGGTGCCCCCCAAAATGCCCATGGAGCCGCCCCGGGTCATTCGCGGACCTGGCCCTCCCCCAGAACCACGAACTTGGAGCTGGTGAGCTCCATGACGCTCATGGGGCCGAAAGCGTGGAGCTTGGAGGTGGAAATGCCGATCTCCGCGCCCAGGCCCAGCTCGCCGCCGTCGTTGAACCGGGTGGAGGCGTTGACCACGACCGCCGAGGCGTCCACCTCGCGCAAAAACCGCCGGGCCCGGAAGTAGTCCGGGGTCACGATGGCCTCCGTGTGCTGCGACCCGTAGCGCGCGATGTGGGAAAGGGCCTCGTCCATGGTGGGCACCACCTTCACCGCCAGGACGAGGTCCAGGAATTCATAGCCCCAGTCCTTGTCGGTCGCCTCGCGGATGTTGTCCAGGATCTTCGCCGTCTTCGGGCAGCCGCGGATCTCCACCCCCGCGGCCTTCAAGGCCTTGCCCACCCTGGGCAGAAACGTCTGCGCCTCGGCCTCGTGCACCAAAAGCGTTTCCATGGCGTTGCACACCCCGGGGCGCTGGACCTTGGCGTTCATGCAGATCTTCTCCGCCATGGCGTGGTCCGCACCCTTGTCCACGTACACGTGGCACACGCCCTTGTAGTGCTTGAGCACCGGGATGCGGGAGTGCTCCACCACGAACCGGATGAGCCCTTCGCCTCCCCGGGGGATGACCAGGTCGATGTACTCCTCCTGGGCCAAAAGGATGTTCACCGCCTGCCGGTCCGTAACGGGCACCAGGCTCACGGCCTCGGCGGGCAGGCCGTTCGCCGTGAGCACGCCGCCGATGAGACGGCCCAGGGCGTTGTTGGAATGGATGGCCTCGGACCCCCCGCGCAAGATCACCGCGTTGCCGGCCTTCAAGCACAGGCCCGCCGCGTCCACGGTGACGTTGGGCCGCGACTCGTAGATCATGCACACCACGCCCAGGGGGATGACCATCTTGCCCACGGAAAGGCCGTTCGGCCGCACCCACTGGCGGGTGACGGACCCCACGGGGTCCTCCATGGCCGCCACCTCGCAAAGGCCCTTGGCCATGGAGGCGATGGTCTTGTCCGTCAGGGTCAGCCGGTCGATCATGGCCGCGGAAAGACCCTTTTCGCCGGCAGCCTCCACGTCCTTCTTGTTTTCGGCGAACAGAAAGTCTTTCTTCTCCTCCAGGACCCCGGCCAGGTCCAGAAGCACCTTGTTCTTGACGCCTTGACCCGCCTTGGCCACGGCCCGGCTGGCCTCCCTGGCCCCCCGGGCCATCTCCAGGATGATCTTGTCCACGGACATGGTTCTCCTCCTTTATCTCATTCTTCCGAAACCACGAGGTTGTCCCTGTGGATCGCCTCGTCAAAAGGCTTTGCGCCCAGGATGGCGGCGATCTGGCTGGTCTTCTTTCCCGCGATGGCCTTCAAGTCCGCGGCGGAGTAGTTCACCAGGCCCACCCCCAGGCGATAGCCTTCGGGATTCAAGATCTCCACGGGGTCGCCCACCGAAAACTCGCCGGAAACCTTGGCGACTCCCGCGGGCAAAAGGCTCTTCTTGTGCCGGACCACGGCGCTGACCGCGCCCTCGTCCAGGGTGAGCGCGCCGCGGGGCTTCACCGCGAACCCGATCCAGCACTTCTTGGAGGCCATCTTCTTTGCGCTGGGCACAAAGAACGTTCCCGCGCACTCGCCGGAAAACAGGCGGCCCAGGATGTCCTCGGCGTCGCCCCTGGCCACCACCATGGGCACCCCGGCGGCGCAGGCCCTTTTGGCGGCGCGCACCTTGCTGGTCATCCCTCCCGTGCCCAACGGCCCGCCCAGGCCGCCCGCCGCCGCCTCCATCTGGCGGGTCACCCGGGAAACCAGGGAGATGAGCGTCGCGTCCCTGTGCCTGCGGGGGTCCTTGTCGTACAGGCCCTCGGTGTCGGTGAGGTTCACCAGCACGTGGGCGTCCATGAGGTGATCGATCATGACGGCCAGGTTGTCGTTGTCCCCGAACTTGAGTTCGTCCACCACCACGG
>JAFDHW010000317.1 GCA_019308705.1 Deltaproteobacteria bacterium | reverse complement strand
TTGAGCGGAAGCGGTTGAACGTGCCCGGGGAAAAGGACTACGTGGGCAAGGGTGTGAGCTACTGCGCGGACTGCGACGGCGTACTCTTCGCGGCCCAGCCCGTGGCCGTGGTGGGCGACGGTTCGGCCGCTGCGTCCACCTGCCTCACCATGCTGCTTCTGGCCAGCGAAGTGCACTGGGTCCACGGGGAAACGGACTTAAGCCCCGGCCTTTATGAAAAAGTGGCGCAAAGCCTGGTGGTCGACCATCCGGGCCGGTGGCCGGCGAGGATTGTCGGCGACGGCGAAGTAACCGGCCTTGAACTGGATGACGGCGCCGTCCTTGCGGTTGCGGGAATATTCATCGAACTGGGGGCGCGGGGGATCACCCGGATAGCCGCGGAACTGGGGGTGGCGCTGGGCGGGGAAACCGGCCGGTTCGTTTCCACGGACAAGAAGCAGCACACCAGTGTCGGCGGGGTGTTCGCCGCCGGGGACATCTGCGGTCAGCCCTGGCAGGTGGCCAAGAGCGTAGGCGAGGGCGCGGTGGCCGGCATAGAGGCCGCCGCCTCCGCCAGAAGCGCCAAAAAGGGAACCTGAAGATCCCATGGACGTGCGCCTATTGCACCTGCCAGCCTCCCGCGCCGATGAGCGGCACGAACCGCACCTCGCCGAAGGTCTCCTCGTCCCACTGTTCCTCGCCGCGGCGGATGAAGCGGGTGAGGACCTGCTCCATCTGGGTGGGACCCACGGGGATGACCAATCGTCCGCCCATGGCCAGTTGCTCCAGCAGGGGACGGGGCGCCCTGGGGCCGCCGGCCGCCACCAGGATGCCGTCGTAGGGCGCATGCTCGGCCCAGCCCAGGGTGCCGTCGCCGATATGCACCTCGATGTTGTTGTAGCCCAGGGCGGCGAAGCGCTTCTTGGCCTCCTCGGCCAGGTCCGGGTGGCGCTCCACGGTGTAGACCTTCTTCACCACCCGGGAGAGAACGGCGGCCGCGTAGCCGCTTCCCGTGCCCACTTCCAGCATGACGTCCGTGGACAGGGGCAGCAGAAGCTCGGCCATCAGCGCCACCATGTAGGGCTGGCTGATGGTCTGGCCGCAGGCGATGGGCAGCGGGCCGTCGGTGTAGGCGGAACGGCGTATGTTCTCGTTGACGAACTTTTCCCGGGGAACGTCGGTCATGGCGGAAAGCACCGCGGCGTTGGTGATGCCCCGGGAGGAAATCTGGTCGACAACCATTCTGCGCCGAAGCTCGGTATATTCTTCCATCGAAAAAACCTCCTTACTACTGGACAACATGCGACAGCAAAGGGACCCCCAACATGGGAGTTTCCCTTTATTTTTCCGGCCGCAAAACGCTTATGGCCTTCCGGGGGGCAAATCGGATTTTGCTGGCATTCCAACAGGTTGGAGTCCATCCATTACGGGTTTACCTTATGGGCCGCAAGAATCCCTCCCTTGCGGGCCGCCGTGGCAAAGTGCACTCGGCGAAAAACCCTGGAAAATGAAATCGTTATGCGATTGCATAAACGGCGCGCGTTTTTCTCGAAGCTATTCATCCCGCCGCTGGTTTTGGACGCGGCCCCGGGCCGGGCCGGGTTGCAATCCCCGGGGAACCATAGTATGCACCGGCTAAGTGGTGTTGTAGAGGTATTTGACCATCATTTGTTGGAATAATTCGTTGGAATAACCCGATGGAAAGACCAGCGACCATGGCAGAGATCGATGAAAAGGATCTGTGGGAACCGGCGGAGCTTTTCGGGGAGTTTGAGGCCGCCACCTACGACCAGTGGCGGCGGGCGGCCGAGGAAAGCCTGAAGGGCGCGCCTTTTGAAAAGCGCCTGGTCACCAAAACCTACGAGGGCATCAACCTCGCCCCCATGTACTGGCCAAAGGACGTCGAGGGGCTGGAACTGGCCAAGTCCCTGCCCGGAACCTTCCCCTTTGCCCGGGGAACCGCCCAGGCCGGGCACCTGGAGTCTCCCTGGGTGATTGCCCAGCAGACCGTGGAGCCCACCCCGGACAGGGCCAACGAGGTGCTCGCCCACGACATGGCCCGGGGCCAGACGGGCATTCACCTGGTCCTGGACCGGCCCACCCGCCTGTTCACCGACGCGGACCACGCCACCGGGCAGGTGGGAGTGGACGGCCTCTCCCTGTGTACGGCCGCCGACGCCAAGACCCTGTTCGCGGGCCTGGACCCGGCCGCGCCCCTGCACGTGGACGCCGGGGCCCTGGCCCTGCCGCTTTTGTGCCTGCTGGCCGCGGGACGGGAACAGGCCGGACTGAACGCTCCGCCCGCGGGCGTGGTGGGGGCGGATCCCCTGGCGGAGCTGGCCGCCACCGGCTCGCTCACCCTGGATTTCACCCCGGCCTTTGACGCCATGGCCGCCGCCGTGCTGCTGGCAAGGGAATCCTTCCCGGGCCTTCGCACCATCCTGGTTTCCGCCCAGCCGTACCACAACGCGGGCGCCGGCGCGGAAAAGGAACTGGCCTTCGCCATGGCCACCGCGGCCGAATACGCCCGGGCCATGGGCCAGCGGGGATTGACCGCGGACGACGTGTTCGCCTCCATGGCCTTGTCCTTTTCCGTGGGCAGAAACATGCTCATGGAAATAGCCAAGCTAAGAGCCGCCAGGGTGTTGTTCGCCATGGTGGCCGAGGCCTTCGGCGCTTCGGAACAGGCGGCCAAAGCCCACGTCCACGCCCGCACCTCCTGGTGGACCAAGACGGCCTACGATCCCTACACCAACATGATAAGGAACACCACCGAGGCGTTCGCCGCGGTCATGGGCGGGGTGGATAGCCTGCACGTGGGGTTCTTCGACGAGCTTGTCCGGCATCCGGGCGAGTTCTCCCGCCGCGTTTCCAGGAACCTCCAGGTCCTGCTTCAGGCCGAGGCCCGGTTCATCCGGCCCGTGGACCCGGCCGGCGGCTCCTGGTGCGTGGAATCCCTCACCTGGGAGCTGGGCGAAAAGGCCTGGTCCCTGTTCCAGGAGATCGAGGGCGATGGCGGCATGACCCAGGCCCTGTACGCGGAGGGCCCCCAGCAGGCCTGCGCGGACACCGCCGCCCAAAAGAGGGTGGACGTGGAGCGCCGCAAGGAGGTGTTCGTGGGGGTGAACAAGTACCCCAACCTGGAGGAGAAGCCCCTGGAAGACGTCTGGCCGGACTACGAAACCGTGGCCTCCCGGCGCATGGAGGAGGTGGCCCGCGCCCGCCACGGAGCCGGGGCCCCGGCCGTGGAATCCGCGGTGGCGGACGTGGTCTCCGCGCGCATGGGGGGCGACCTTTCCGCCATGGGCGGCAAATGCCTGGAGGCCGCGCGGGCGGGCGCCACCCTGGGCGCATTGGGCGGAGCCCTGGCTGCGGGCGGCGACTCCCTGCCCTCGGTGCGCGAGCTGGATTTTTCCCGCGGCGCGGAGGTGTTCGAGGACCTGCGCAAGAACGCCGAGCGCATGGAACAGGAAACCGGCAAGAGGCCCCGGGTGTTTTTGG
>JAFDHW010000316.1 GCA_019308705.1 Deltaproteobacteria bacterium | reverse complement strand
CCCGCAGCCTGGCCGTGGAAGGCAGGGAGGATATCCTCACCGACCACGCCCTGTATCTGTTTTTGTCGGACCTGGCCGAGTACCGCGCCATCCTGGAGCGGTTCGAGCGCCGGGGCGTGCCGGAAAAGCTGGTAAAGACCCTTCTTGAAAAGGGCGTAACGGACAAGGCTGCCCTCCGGGACCCCGAGCTCATGGAGGATCTGCGGCGGGACCTGGTGGCCGCCGGGTTCGCGGCGGACGAGATGGAATACTCCGAGGAACGGGGCGTGTTCGAGATGATGGTGATTCCGCCCGCCACGGCCGGTGACCTGGAATCCGTGCACATCCTGTCCATTGAAACGGAAAAGAAGGCCGTGAAGATCGGCCGCGGCCTGGTTTTTTCCCCGGACTTCCAGAAGTGCGCCATCCTGTCCAAGAAGGTGGCCGAGGCCGGCGGGCCCCCCTACCTGCTCCTCACCAAGGGCAAGGAGGACGAAGCCCCCCGCAGACTGGAAACCGGCGACGAGCTGTTGGCGGTCATCTACGAGGAAGCCAAGAAAGGGATTTCTCTCCAGCGGTACAAGGGTTTGGGCGAAATGAATCCGGAGAAGCTGTGGGAAACCACCATGGACCCGGCGACCCGGCGGCTCATCCAGGTGCGGGTGGAGGACGCCATCGAGGCGGATGACACCTTCAGGCTCCTCATGGGCGACGAGGTGGAGCCCCGCCGGGACTTCATCGTGTCCAACGCCCTGGAAGTGAGCCAGCTGGACATCTGATCCGGCCCGGCCGGAGCAAAAAAAAGGAAAAAAACCATCCACGTTCGGGGGAAAAGCCAAGGTTTTCCCCCGTCGTGTTTTGAGGCGATTCCATGGACCCTTACAAGGACATCCTGTTTACCGTGTCCCGGCCCAGCCGCTACCTGGGAGGGGAGGCGGGAAGCATCAGAAAGGACTGGAAGCAGGCGTCGTTGCGCGTGTGTCTGGCCTTCCCGGACCTTTACGAGGTGGGCACCTCCCACTTCGGGATGCAGATCCTTTATCATCTGGCCAACCGGATGACCGGCGTTCTGGCCGAGCGCGCGTTCCTCCCCGCCCCGGACATGGAACGGGCCTTGGTGGAGCGTGGCCTGCCCCTGTTTTCCCTGGAAAACCGCCGCCCCCTTTCCGAGTTCGACCTTCTGGGCTTTTCCCTGCTCTACGAGCTCAACTACCCGGGCATGCTGGCCATGCTGTCGTTGGCGGGAATCCCCCTGTACGCTGCGGACCGGGAGCCGGAGCATCCCGTGGTCATCGGCGGCGGGCCCTGCATGGTGAACCCGGAACCCGTGGCGGACTTTTTGGACGCCGTGGTGGTGGGGGAGGCCGAGGAGGTGTTTCCCGCCATGCTGGCCGCCATGGAAACGTGGAAGGCCGAGGAAGGGGACAAGCAGGACCTTCTGCGCGCCTGGTCGCAAATGGAGGGCGTGTACGTGCCTTCCTTTTTCGCTCCCGGCCCGGACGGCATGGTTTCCCGGCAGGGAGCCGTCACCCGCGCCGTGGTGCGGGACCTGGACGGCGCGCCCTTTCCGCGGTTCCCGGTGGTGCCCTGGGGCAGGCCTGTGCACGACCGCCTGCGCCTGGAGATCGCCCGCGGCTGCGGCCGTGGCTGCCGGTTCTGCCAGGCGGGCATGATCTACCGCCCTTTCCGGGAGCGTTCCGCCTCCACGGTGGCGTGCTTGGCCGAGGAGTGCCTGGCGAACACCGGCTACGAGGATCTTTCCCTGCTCTCCCTGTCCGTGGGCGACCACAGCCAGATCGGCCGGCTTCTCTCCGCGGTCATGGACCGGTGCACTTCCCGGCGGGTGGGGGTGTCCTTTCCCTCGGTGCGCGCGGACACGCTTACCGCGGACCTCATGGAGCAGATAAAAAGGGTGCGGAAGACCGGGTTCACGATCGCCCCGGAGGCGGGTTCCCACCGACTGCGCGATGTCATCAACAAGAACGTGGACGAGCCAATGGTGCACAAGGCGGTCAAGGACGCCTTCGCCCTGGGATGGCGGCTGGTGAAACTCTACTTCATGATCGGCCTGCCCACGGAAACCGATGAGGACGTGGCTGAGATCGCCAACATGGTCCTTCGGCTCAAGAAGGCCGCGGGAAACCGCGCCAATATCACCGCCAGCATCGGCGTGTTCGTGCCCAAGCCCCACACCCCCTTCCAGTGGGCGGGCCAAATCTCCGTGCCCGAAGCCCGGAGGAAGATCGAGTATTTGAAGGACCGTCTGAGAAAGCCGGGCATCAAGGTCAAGTGGCACAACCCCGAGGTTTCCCGCATCGAGGGCGTTGTGTCCCGGGGCGGCCGGGAAACGGCGCGCCTGCTGGTCCGCGCCTTCGAGCTGGGCGCGCGTCTGGACGGGTGGAGCGACCACTTCGACCCGGACCTGTGGCAGCGCGCCATGGAGGAAACCGGCGTGGGGCTCGTGCCCATGGCCCCGGACCTTTCCGCCCCCCTGCCCTGGGACCACATCGACGTCCGGGTCTCCAGGGATTTTCTCCTCTCCGAATGGAAACGCGCCCTGGAGGGCAGGACCACCCCCGGCTGCGCCCAGGCCTGCGCCAAGTGCGGGGTGTGCGATTTTGTGTCCATCGCCCCCCGGCCTGCGGCGGACCGGCCCGTTGCCCTCGCGGCCCCAAGGCCCGAACCGGAGGTCTGGAAAAAGGTGGAGATCGCCTACACCAAGACCGGTCCGGCGCGGTTCCTTGGCCACCTGGAGATGATGAACGCCCTGTTGCGGGCTCTTTCCCGCGCCGGGGTGGACCTGAAATACTCCCAGGGGTATCATCCCCTGCCAAAGGTCTCCTTTGGCGACGCCCTGCCTCTGTTCGCCGAGGGCACGGAGGAACGGCTGTGGGCCCAGGTGGCCGCGCACACGGATCCCGGGGCGCTGAAAAGCTGCTTGAACGCCATCCTGCCCCCGGGCATGGAGGTGATCTACTGCGGTTCGCCCCGGCCGCCGGACAAGGCGTTCACCTACCGGGTAGAGGCCAAGGAGCCCTTGTTTTCGCCGGATGCGGCTCGGGCCTTTGAGCGGGCGCAAACCCTGCCCCTCGCGCGTACGGACAAGAAGGGCAGGGTGCGGGAGGTGGACCTGAAAAAGGCCGTGGCGGCTCTTTTCGTGGAGTCGGAAACCGTGTGCGAACTCACCCTGCGCCTGGACCAGGACTTACGGGTGAAGCCCGAAGCCGCCGTCCGCCGCATCTTTTCCCTGGGGGACGAGGCGCCCCTGTTTCTTCGTCGTCGGCCGGGGACGGATGCGGCATGACCGTCTTCTCCAAAACCGGAAAGAGGAGGCCGGAGGGAGTTTGCGGTCTTTAGCCCGAATTATTCATGAAAAATTTCACCGAATAAAATAGTTATACGGATTTAACCCGGATTATTCACGAAGCCTGATTTCCGTGCTGGCAAGGCTAGAGGAGTGAAGGCGTACTTTGGTACGCCGAGCCCCGATAACGCGGCCAGCGCGGAAATCGGGCTCGTGAATAATCC
>JAFDHW010000315.1 GCA_019308705.1 Deltaproteobacteria bacterium | reverse complement strand
AATTTTTCGTTAGTTTCAATCCGTTGGAGCTGTTTTTTGGGTCTTGCGCCAAAGACGGTCTGATTATTGGAGGAATTCTGCCATTCGGGCAAAATTCCTCACCCTTCGGGCTCGTGAATAATCCGGGGTAGGAAAGGCCCGCCCATGAAATGGTTCACCAAAGATGAAGACGGCATGGAGGAAGCGCCGGACCTGAAGCCCCTGTGGAAGTCCCTGGAGCAAGCGAACCTTCCGCCCCATGCCGAGGAGGCGGCCCGGGCGGAGTTGGACCGCCTGGCCCGGACCTCGCCCAACACCGCCGAATACACCATCGGCGTGAACTACCTGGACTACCTGTTCGCCCTTCCCTGGAACAAGCGCAGCCAGGACACCACGGATCTGGCTGCGGCCGAGGCCGTCCTGGACGCCCACCACTACCACCTGGGTCCGGTCAAGGAGCGCATCCTGGAGTTTTTGGCCGTGCGCGCGTTAAAGGCCCGTGCCCCGGTGCGGGTCCTGGTGGTGGACGACGAGAAGATCACCCGGGAGAACCTGGCCCGGGTGCTTTCCGGCGAGGGCATGGACGTGGTTACCGCGGAAAGCGGGGAAAAGGCCCTGGAACAGATCGCCAAGGCGGATTTTGACCTGGTTCTGACCGACATCCGCATGGGGCGGGTGGACGGCCGGCAGGTGCTGCGCCAGGCGCGGCTGAAAAACCCGGACACCCGGGTCATCGTGATCACCGGCTACGCCACCGTGGATTCGGCCGTGCAGATGATGCGGGAAGGCGCGTTTTACTACCTGGCCAAGCCTTTCAAGCTGGACGAGGTGCGCGACGCGGTGCGCCGGGCGCTTTCACGCCCCTTGGCCGCCAGCACGAGTCGCGGCCCGCTCTTGTGCTTCGTGGGGCCTCCGGGTACGGGCAAGAGTTCACTGGCCCGGGTCATCGCCCTGGCCCTTTCCCGGCCCTTTTGCCGGCTTTCTTTGGGCGGCGTACGGGAGGAAGCCCAGATCCGCGGCCACCGCCGCACCTACGCCGGGGCCATGCCCGGCGCGGTCATCCAGGAGATCCGCCGCGCCGGGGTGAACAACCCCGTGTTCCTGCTGGACGAGATGGACAAGGTGTCCCATGGTTATTCCGGCGATCCCTCGGCCACCCTCCTGGACGTTTTGGACCCGGAACAGAACGCAAGCTTCGTGGACCACTACATCGAGGTGCCCTTCGATCTCTCCGGCGTGCTGTTCGTGGCCACAGCCAACCTGGCGGACACCATTCCCCCGCCCCTGCTGGACCGGCTGGAAATCGTCCCCTTTTCCTCCTACTCGGACAAGGAAAAGGTCCACATCGCCAAGAAGCACATCGTGCCCAAGCAGATCAAGGAACACGGGCTTTTGCGCCAAGCGCCGGAATTTTCGGACGAAGCCCTTTTCCGCATCGTCACCGAGTACACCAACGAGGCGGGACTGCGCGAGCTGGACCGGCAGGTGGCGGCGGTGTGCCGCAAGCTGGCCTTTGAGGAGATCACCGGAGGGACGGGCAAGGCCCCGGCGAGGATCACGGAGGACATGGTTCCCGTGTTCCTCGGGCCACGCAGGTACTACCGGGAGGCCATCCAGGGCGAGGACCAGGTGGGGGTGGCCACGGGCGTATTCCGCACCGAGGAGGGGGGCGAGATCGCGCCGGTGGAGGCCTCGATCATGAAGGGCTCATCCCGCCTGATGCTCACCGGCTCCATGGGCGGGGTCATGGAGGAATGCGGAAAGACGGCGCTGTCCCACCTGCGGGCCAACGCTTCGGAATACGGCCTGGACGAGGACTTTTTCCTGCACACGGACATGCACGTGCACATCCCGTCCGCGGCCATTCCCAAGGACGGCCCTTCGGCCGGGGCCACCATGGCCATGGCCATGCTCTCGTTGTTGCTGAAAAGGCCCGCCCGCCGCGACGCGGCCATAACCGGCGAGCTCACCCTCTCCGGCCGCCTCATGCCCGTGGCGGGCGTCCGCGAAAAAGTCCTTGCCGCCAGCCGCGCCGGGGTCACCACCCTGGTTCTTCCCCGGGCCAACCGCGCCGACTGGGAATCCCTGCCCAGAGAGGTCACCAGGGGTCTCACCCCCGTGTTCGCCGCCCATCTTGCCCAGGCCGTGGATGCCGTGCTCCTGCCTTCCACGTCGCCGTGATCCGGCGCGCCTCTATTTTCCGGCCAGCTTTTTGAGCATCTTGCGAACGTCCTTGGCCAAGTCGTGTTTGGGATTGGCGGCCAGCCAGCGGGAAAGGTTCATTTCCGCGTGACCATGCAAGCTTTGGATTTCTTTTTCCACAAGCCCGCAGGTCAGGATGAGGTCCGGCATCTGCATGGGCTCGTCCCGCAGAAAGGTCAGCCTCACCGGCATGCCCTCCGGCAGCGCGGCCAAGGCGTCCAGCACGTCCTTGGTTTCGGTGATCTTCTTGGCGTCCATGGCCAGGATGATGTCCCCGGCCTTGAGCCCGGCGCGCTCGGCCGCCCCGCCCGGGACGACCCGCTGGACGTACACGCCGGCCGATTCCCTCCCCGAGATAACGATGCCCAGCGTGGGCCTTTGCCGCCCGTCCTGCCCGCCGGGCTGCTTCCGGGGGACCACGTCCAGCTGGAGGGGACGGTAGGATGCCTCGTATAGGGCAAGAGCCTTCTTGCAGTGATCATGGGCCTCGTACAGGTCGGATGTGCTCCTCGCCAAGGCCACGATTTCCCGCACCCTGGAAAGGTGTGCGGACAGGGCCATTGCACGTATGGCCGGATCCGGGGAACGGGTGGCCTCTTCCAGGGCCGCGTCGTCCTGCTCCAGCATACGGATCATGTCCATGGTGTCAAAGAACGAGGGGCCTTCGCCGCGGAACATGTACCGCCCTTCCCCCCGGGCGATGGCGAGCATCTCCTCCCGCTGCCGGCCGTACTCGCTCTCGGGAATGGTGAAAAAGGCGGACGTGGAAAGCTTCTTTCCCGGCTTCAGGGTGGCGCCCTTGCTGATGAGCAGCCGCACGATGCGCCTGAGCGCCGCCTTGTCCAGGGGGTCGTCCCGGTCGTCCAGGGTGGAAAGCGCCACGTAGAGCGCGGACCGCGGCGGATGGTTCGGCTCCCGCTGCACCACGTCCGTGGAGACGCCCTTTTCCAGCAAAAGCCCGACGCATTTCTCATCCGCACGGGAAATGGCCTCGCCCAGGGGGGTATAGTACCCATACACGTCGGCGGCTTCGTCCAGGTTCGCCCCCCGTTGCACCAAGGCGTCCAGCAGTTCCTCCGTACAGCATCTATTCACGTCCGCAAGGATGCCCTGGTTGTACCCCCATTTTTCGAACCTGAAGCTGGCCCCGTTTTTCAGAAGAAAGACCAGGAACTCGGGGCAAAGGGTACTATCTCCCAAGAGCGAGCCGCCGCTGCCGGAGGGGGCGTTGACGTCGGCGCCACGGCGCACCAACAGGTCTGCCTTGTCACGCGAGAAGCGAATGCCGAGCACGCACTTTTTCAGAGGCGGTCGGCCCTCGCTGTCCAG
>JAFDHW010000314.1 GCA_019308705.1 Deltaproteobacteria bacterium | reverse complement strand
TGTAGTTGCCCGCGCCGTCGAAGGTGAACGTCAGGAACGCGGACTCCCAATCGGCCGCCGTGCCCGTGTACAGGTTCCCGGCATAATTACCGCCAAGGCTCGCCAGGGTCGTGTCCGCCGCCGCGGCCGAGTGTCCGCAGAAAAAGGCCATGCTCACGGCCGACAGCAATACCGCCCACTTCTTCATGGCTTCCCTTTCCGGGACAGGGACCTACGCAAAATGACAACACGTACCCTATGGAACCCCGTCAAAAATCCCGTGTCAATGAAAATTCCCCCCAAAAGCCGGGGGTCATCCAGCTCGTCCGGGGCATCGCCCCCGGATTTTGGGGCTGCCAAAGGAAAAAAGGGAGTCCACCGGAGGATTTTTCCGGCGGGAGGAAACGTAAAGCGAAGATCCCGGCATGGACGCCTGCCGGTTTTTTTGACCGTTTACGCGTTATCTTGCGGACCGGACAAAGCAACCCGTGGTTTCCTCGGAAACCGCCGAAACCGGGCTTGAAGGCGTGGAAGGATCGTCCGGAACCTGGCCGGTTTTCGGGGAGGATGGCTCCACGTCGGCGGTCTTGACCAGCACGGCGAATTCCTGGGCCGAGTGGGTCCGGGCGGCCAGGGCGAAGGATGCGTCCGCGGAAACGGCCAGGGCCAGGGACTTGCCGCTGTCAAAATCCAGGGTGCCGAGCCCCCGGGAGTCCAGGGTGTAGGCCCCGGAGCCGGATTTGTCCAGGTCCCCGCCCAGAAGGGAGTCGCTCAACGTTCCCGTAACGGTGAAGCCTCCTGCGCCGTCGAAGGTCATCGAGCCCAGAAACGCCTGGCGGGTGATCCCGCCGTCCGGGGTGCCGTAGCTGACCATGCGGTATTTGCCCTGCAGGGAGGCGAGGGTGTGGCCGCCGCCCGCGCGCACCATGGCCCCGGCCTGGATGTCCGCGGCCTCGTCCGTGTTGGCCAGCACCAGAAGCCGGTTGTCCGCGGACAGCCCCGCGGACACGGACTGGCCCGGGTCGTCGGGAAACCCGGTGAGCAGGAAAGCCCCGCCGCCAGCCGCGGCCGCGGTCCCGGAGCCCGGAACATCCGCCACCGGGCCGGCCACAAAGGCGGACACGTCCACGGTGCAGGTGTAGCTCCCGGCCTCGTTGAACACGAAGGTTCCCAGGCCCGAGGCCCGGTCCCCGGCCACGGCCATGTAGCCCGCCCAGTACCAGGTCCCGGCCAGATCGGCCACGGCCTTGTCACCGGCCCATGGCGCCAAAAGCCCGATTTCCTGCCCCGCCTGGGTGTCCACGTCGCCGAACACCGCCGCGCCGGCGGCCTGCCCAAGGCCGCCGGACAGTTCGCCCCCGGTCCCGGGGAAAAAGGAAATCCCGCCGTCCGCGGCCACGGCGTAGCTTCCCCCGCCGGAAGCCTCCTGGCTGGAGACGGAGAAATCCGCCCAGGTCCCGGCGTTGGTATAAGAGCCCGCGCCGTCGAAGGCGAAGGTCCAGAAAGCCGAGGCCTCGTTGCCAAGGGAGCCGCCCACCGAAACGCCCCAGTACACGCCGGAAAGCGCGGCGTCGTCAAAGGTGTCAGGCGACACGGCGGACACGCAAACCAACAAGGACGCCGCAAGGGCGCACGCCAGGACGGAAAAGCGCATGGGGATGCCTCCTGATTGTGGGTAATCCAAGGGGATATGAAGGCATCCTACCGGCGCGAAGACGGGGCAGTCAAATAAAAAACTAATAAAAACTATAGGTTATCAACAAGTTACAAGGCGATCCGCACGGTGTGCAGGGGTGATGCGGAAAGGGGGCCCAGCCTTGTAGCATCCAGTTGAGGGAGGGAACGGGTACAGCCCGGCTATGACTTTTTGCGGAAGAGCCGGGGGGGCCTTGGCAGCAGCAGGCGCAGCACCCCGCGAACCGAGAAGATGTCCCTCGGGTCCGTGGTCTCGTGCATGATGCCCGCCAGAGCGTCCTTGAGCTTCTGGCTGTTTTGGGCGCGGCGGGCGATGAAGTCCGATACCGGGGCCACGGAGGCCCATCGCTGGGCCAGGGCGTGGGCGTCGTAGGTGGGCCTAAGCTTCTCCTCCACCCGGGCCGGGTAGCTTTCCAGGGCGGAAAGGTCGTGGGTCAAAAGAGCCCGGGACACGGCCTCGGCCGCGAAGATGGCGGTCTCCATGGACTTGCCGATGCCCTCGCCGGTCAGCGGCAGGGTGGCCCCGGCGGTCTCGCCGATGGACACCACGTTGTCCGCCACCAGCCCGCACCCTGAAAGCCCGCAGCGCATGGGCGCGCCGCCCATGGGGGAGACCTCCGTGGCCCGGGCCATGATGCCCCTGGCCAGGGGATAGTCCGCGCAAAAGGCGTCCAGCATGTTCTTCAGGTTGGGCTTGCCCTTGCCGTTCTGGTCCAAAAACACGCCGCAGCCGATGTTGTAGGTGTCGTCCCCCACGGGGAAGATCCATGCGTAGCCGGGAATCACGGCCCGGTCAAAGGCCGCCACCAGGTAATCCGGTCCGGCCGGGGAACGCACGTAGAACCGGGTGGCCACCGCCGTGGGGCGGGGCTTTTCCAGCATGCCCGCCTGGCGCAGGCAGTTTGCCCGCGCTCCCGTGGCCGCCAGGGCCACCCGCGCGGTGAGGGGCTCCGTTCTGCCGGCCACGAAAATCTTCGCAGGGCCGGTGGCCGAGGGTTTCACGGTTTCCACCTTGCCCTTGCAGAACACGGCCCCGGCTTCCACGGCCCGGGCGGCCAGGAGCGCGTCCAGTTCCCGGCGCTTCAGGGTGAGGTATTCCCCGCCCACCGGAATCTCTACCCTGCCGGGGCTGGTGGCCACGAACTTTTCCGCACGAAAGGCCTTTTCCCGCACGGCGGAAAGCAGGCCCAGGCGGTCCAGGCTGCGGATGGCGTCCGCCACCAGCAAATCGCCGCACACCTTGTCCCGGGGAAAGGCCGCCTGGTCCAAAAGCAGGACCCGGAACCCCTTGTCCGCCAGAAGAGCCGCAGCGGTGCTGCCCGCGGGCCCGGCCCCGCACACCACCGCGTCGAAAAAGGAATCCTCAAGCCGGCCGGCGGGCTTCTGGCCAAAGGGCGCTTGGCAGGCGGTTTTCGAGCTTTTGTTCATGAGGTCTTCCCCATAAAAGTTCAACGTTTAGCCCGGATTATCCACGACGCCTGAAGGGTGACGGATTTCGCGACGGAAAACAAAACGCGAAAAACCGTGTGATCTTGGACACGGCCATAAAATCAAATTATCTGCTTGCTATTGCAACACATCATCGCTGTTAGCGAAATCCGTCATGAATAATCCGGGTTAGGAGCATTGGCGGAATTTTTCACCCTTCCGGCTCGTGCATAATCCGGGCTCGAAAATGCTTTCCCGCCGCGCAGGATGGGTTCCAACTACTCTTCCGATCTCTTGTTGATCTCCTCCAGCACCTTGGCGGCGGCGGCGGGGATGACGGTGCCGGGGCCGAAGATGAGGTCCGCGCCGTGTTCGCGGAGGAACTCGTAGTCCTGGGGCGGGATGACGCCGCCCACG
>JAFDHW010000313.1 GCA_019308705.1 Deltaproteobacteria bacterium | reverse complement strand
CGGGAAGGTGAACCTCCGCCCGGAATGGATGCGTGCGTTGTAGAACCGGCATGGCCGGACGTTTTCCACCACCTATGCAAAACAAGGGCGCTGCGGCCTCCCGCGGCCGCCGGGCCCTTCAACACCACCCAAGGACCGACCGCCCGGGAAGGCGCAAACGGTTTTTGAAAAGGCTGGCGGTAAGGCGAAAAAAGACGCCGATCAAGCGGTTCGGCCTTCCAGGCAGCCGGAAGAAAAGGGGGGAGTCATGCAGGACGTGAACAGGAAGTTCTGGCAGAGAATCCTTGGTATTCCCCAGACGGGGATGCCTACGGACCCCGGGTGCTGGACCATGGAAGACGGCAAGGTGGTGATCAACCTTGCCCGGGCGCCGGAGCTGAAAGAGGCTGGGGGGGCGCTGCGCCTGGAAGGGCCGCCTTTGCCCGGGCGCTACCTGGTGGTGAAGGGGGCCGACGGCTCATACCACGCTTTTGAGAACCGGTGCACCCACCTGGGCCACCGCCGGCTGGACCCGTTGCCCGGGGGCGAGGGCGTGCAGTGCTGCAGCGTGAACAAGAGCACCTACAACCTTTCGGGCGAAAAGCTGAAAGGCCCCGCGCCCAGGGACGTGAAGAGCTTTCCCGTGTCCGTGGAGGGCGAAAAGCTGGTGGTGCACGTGAGCTAGTCCCGGGAGGCCGCAAAGCCGGGGCTTTGGAAGAGTTTCCGGAGGAAATCGTCCAGGGCCGCACAAAGGGCCTGCTGGACCAGGGAGCCCGCCCCTGCACCGCCGTGGCCTTCCACTTCGCGGTCAAACAGGGTCTTGCCCGTTGGGGGGTCTTCTATGCGCACCCTTGCGGCCACCCGGCCCCGGAGCATGCACCTTGAAAATCCCACCATGACGCCGAACCCGCACGCGGTGACTTGCGCGGAAAGGACCGGGGCGTTTTTGTCTTCCCCTTCCCCCGCCAGGAGCCCGGACGCGGACAGGGCGGCGGAAAGGGCGTCTTTCACGATGCCTGCCACGGGCCGGTCCGCGGCGTAGGCCCCCGCGGGCAGCCCGCCGCCCACGTTCTTTTCCATGAGCAGGCAGGGGTCGCCGCCCCGCTCGTCGGACACCTCCCCCATGCGGACCTTCCGGCCCAAGGCCCTGGGCAGCCCCGGCGGCGGCTCGTAATCTATCTTCAGAATATCCATACCGTTCTCCCTTGACCGCTTTCCCTAGTCCTCCCGGGGGCAGATGTCTCCCTGGTTGTCCAGGAGCCGGTCCAAGGCGTCGCCCTGGCCGCATTGGAGTTCCACGAAGTTCCGCGGGGGCGGTTCGCATTCGGTTCCACCGTAGCGCTCCACCAGGTCCGGGGCCTGGGCGGCCATGGCCGGGGACACGAACAGCAGCACCCTTGCTCCCCTGCGCCTGTGGGCGAACACGGCCATGTCTTCCGGCCCCCCGGCGGTCACCCAGACCTCGAAGAACCCGGAGACCACCTCGCCCACCTCCCCGGGTCTCGCCAGAATCTGCACCCAGTTCATGGCGCTCCTTTCCGGTCGCGGAAGTCCCGGTACTCCCACATGCGGGAAAGGGCCTTCACGGCCCGCTCCGGGGTCTTGAAGGCCACGCCCGCGTACTTTCTGCCTTCAAAGTGCAGCAGGGTCTTATCCGTGTCGTCGGTGATGAGCGGCACGGACAGGATGGGCTTTTCGTATTTCTCCATGAGGCCGATCAAGTGCCGGGCGTAGTTCTGCTCGAACTCGCCGAGGTGTTCGTGGAGCATGTACAAAAAATCCGCGTCCGCCCCGGGGTCCGCGGCCACGGCGCTCTGCACCATGCGCAGCAGCCCGTGGCGGCGGCCCAGGATGCCCAGGTTGATCACCGCGTCGCACCCGTCCCAGGCGGCCAAAAGCTCCGAGACCTTCACCGGCAGGGTGTGGTCCCGCTCGCCCACCAGGTCCACGGGGTTGGCACGGCTCCAGTAGGGGGGAAGGATCTGGTCGATCTCCGCCAGGATTTCCGGGCTCAGGTCCGGCACGGAAAGACCGTACTCGTTGCACAGGTCCGAGGTGACCACGCCCCAGCCGCCGCCCAGGCTCATGATGGCCACGCGGTTGCCCCGGGGCAGCGGCAGGCTGGAGAAGGCGGCGGAAAGGTCCAGAAGGTCCATGGGTTGGGTCACCTGGATGATGCCCGCCTGGCGGCACACGGCGTCGAACACCCGGTTGTCCGCGGCCATGGCCCCGGTGTGGGAGGCCGCGGCCCGGCCCCCGGCCTCGGTGCGGCCGCCCTTTAAGACCACCACGGGCTTTTCGCGGCCCACCCGGCGCGCGGACTCGTAGAACCGCCGGCCCTGCTTCACGCTTTCTAGGTACAGCACCACGGTGCGGGTCTTTGTGTCCACGGCGAACCCGTCCATGAAGTCCTCGATGGTCACCATGGCCTCGTTGCCCGACCCGGCAAAGGCGCGGATGCCGATGTTCTCCTTTTCCGCAAAGGCCATAAGCTGGGTGCCCATGTTGCCGGACTGCGCCACCAGGGCGGTGGAACCCGGCTGGGGCCGTACGTGGGAGCCGGTGCAGAAGAAGCTCGTGTGGGGGTTGCAGATGCCCATGGTGTTGGGGCCCATGATGAGCACGTCCAGCTCCCGGGCGGTTTCCACCAGTTCCTTTTCCAGGGCGCGGCCCTCCGGACCGGTTTCGCCGAACCCGGAGGTGATGAGCACCACGTGGCGCACGCCCTTGGCGGCGAGGTCGCGTATGGCCTGGATCACTCCGGCGGCGGGGATGGTCACCACGGCCAGGTCCACGCCTTCGGGCAGCTCGGAAACGGAGGCGTAGACCTTTTTGCCCACGATGGTTCCGCCCTTGGGGTTCACCAGGTGCACCTGGCCGGGGAATCCGCCGGCCAAGAGGTTGGTGAACAGCATGTGGCCCCACTTGCCGAACCGGGCCGACGCGCCCACGAAGGCCACGGATTTGGGGTGGAAAAAGGCGCCCACCCGGGCCGGGGGAACGGGGACGAATTCCCCGGCCTTTTGGGCGGCTTCTTCCCCGGCGGGCACCACCAGGGCGTCCACGGCCACAAGCCGGCCGTCGGTTGTGGCCTTCAGCGGGTTGATGTCCACCTCGCCCACCTGGGGGATTTCCTGTGCCAGGCGGGACAGGCCCAAAAGCACGTCCGCGGCCTGGTCCAGGTCCACGGCGGCCTCGCCCCGGAAGGGCCCCAGAAGTTTTTTGGCCCGTATGCCCTGCACCATGCGGAGGGCGTCGTCCCGGGTGAGGGGGGCCAGGCCGAAGCACACGTCCGCGAAGGCCTCGGTGGCCACGCCGCCCACTCCGAACATGACCACCGGCCCGAACAGGGGGTCGGTGAACAGCCCGGCCACGAACTCCCGAGAGCCGGGCACCATGGGTTGGACCAGGTAACCGGAAAGCCCGCCTACGGCGGCGTCCATCTCCCCGCAGGCCTGTTCCACCTGGCCGGGGCTGGAAAGGGACAGGCGCACCAAGCCCTTTTCCGTCTTGTGGGTGAGCGTTTCCGAAAGCCCCTTCA
>JAFDHW010000312.1 GCA_019308705.1 Deltaproteobacteria bacterium | reverse complement strand
ATGCCCCGCACCCTTCCGGGTCATTACGGCTTCGGCGACGACAACGAGGCCGTGCTCTATGTTCAAGGCAACAAGGCGGCATGGAAGGTCACCCCGGGAGCGCTGGAATGGCTCGCGGCCAAGGTGAAATGAGGCACGGGCCGTCCCGCTGCGCCATCTACACCCGTCAATCCAGCAGTATCAACACCGGCCTTGCCTCCTGCCAAGTCCAGTTCGACGCCTGCCGCTCATTCCTCGAAGCCCACAGAGATAACGGCTGGATGTGGATCGGCGAGCGCTTCGACGACGAAGGTCGGTCCGGGGCGACCCTCGACCGGCCGGGTCAGGAGCCAAAAAATGGATTTTCGCAACCACAACCCCATCCAAAGTCTCCTGCTACCGAAAATCCAGGCCTCTCCCCTGAGCAGATAAGGTACAAAATTTTTCGCACATTTTGGTGAGGGTGTAGCCCTCGAGCTGGTATGGTTTGGGTATACACGGACCAAATCAGGGACCAGAAGGAGGGCTACACGAGATGCAGGATAGCAAGGGTGGGGAAGAAAGAGAAGCGGCAAGGGGCGGGCAGATCATCAAGATTGAGGAGGAGCGGCTTCACAGGCACCTGGACCGGATCGTCCGGGGCACGGTGGTGGAGACGCTGTCGGAGTTCTATCGGGAAGCCGCCTGGCAGCGATGCGCGGTGCATTTTTACCGGAACGTGTTCACCAAGGTGCCCAAGGCCAGGGCCAAGGAGGTGGCCGCCATGCTCAAGGCCATCCACGTCCAAGAGGACCGGGAGGCGGCCGAGGAGAAGATCGCGGCGGTGGTGAAGAAGCTGAGGAAGATGAAGCTTGCCAGCGCCGCGGCCCTGGTGGAAGAAAGCGCTCACGAGACGCTGAGCTGTCAGAGACCACCGGCAAAGCCGGTGGCTTGAAAGATCTGAACCGCTCAAAGCGGTTAAAAACCATGAGCCACCTGAAGGTGGCTATTCGAAGAGGCTCAGCTGATCCAGGCGGCGGTCCTCTTGCTCCTGCCTTTGGATATATTCACGAACCGCCTCTTCGTCCTTGCCCGCGGTTGAAACATAGTAGCCCCGGGCCCAAAAATGCTGCCCAACAAAATTCTTTTTCCGCCCTTGGTACGTCCGGGCGATGTGAATCGCACTTTTGCCTTTGATGTAGCCGATCACCTGAGATACCGCGTACTTTGGAGGAATGGCGATCAGCATGTGCACATGGTCCGGACACAGGTGCCCTTCAAGCACCTTGCATTCCTTCTGCCGGGCAAGTTCCCGAAATACCTCCCCCAGGTATTCTCTGAGATGCCCGTATAGCGCCTTTCTCCGGCACTTGGGAATCCAGACCGCATGGTATTTGCAATCCCATACCGAATGGCTTAGCCCGCATTATTCATCAGCCCCGAGCCATCTTGTTGCCGGAGGGGTGATTTTGGGGTTTGAGGACCATGGTTTGGTTCCGGGTGGTCTGTGGCGGAGGGATGGGATCGTTCGGAGGACGGTTTTTTGCGCCGGTATCCTTCTTTGGAGCGGTTGTTGCCAACAGCTGTCCGGCGTGTTCTCGGGGCGGGCGGTTTTTTTGGAGGATTTCGGCGGTTACGTAGGGGCTGCGCGGATGCTTTGCAGGGCTGTGGCGAAGATCTCCTTGTGGGGATAGGATGAAGCCAGGTGGAACCAGACCTTACGGGTGGTTTCGCGGACCCGGGCGCCGATTTTCAACAGCGTAAGCCGCAGGGTGTCCATGCGGGCGAAGGCCAGATCCGTGTGGGCCAGGTGTTCCCTCAGGTGCCACAAGAGGCAATAGGCAAAGGTGTGGACGAGCAGCCGGAACTGGTTGGCGGTGAAGCTATGGCAGCTCGTGCGGTCCGCGGCCAGGTAGAGCTTGAGTTCCTTGATCCGGTTTTCCGCGTCCCCGCGCAACACGTAGATTTCATCGTAGACCCTCCGCGGCTTCATGGCCGGCAGGTTGGTCACCACAAACCGCTTGTTGTCGCCCCGGTCATGGTGTTCCACCTTGGCCACCACCCGGCGGGGCCGGTTCCAGGAGTTCGCCCGGTACATGAACGAGGAAAACAGGCGCTGCTTTTCGCCCGTTTTTTCAAAGTCTTGCCTGGCCTGAAGCGCCAGATCCGCCACGCGCTTTTTCAGCCGGTTGTTGGTGATCAGGGCGATGACGTAGTGGACCTTTTCTTGTTCCAGCAACTTGTAGATGTCCGGCACGGCAAAGCCCGCATCGCCCCGGAACACGATCCTCGCCTTGGGCCAGGCGGCCTTGATGCGCCGGATGATCCTCTTCAGCAACGCCGCCGCGCCCCAGGAGGCATGGGCATTGCCCGGCCGCAGCACCGCGGCCATGGGATAGCCGGTGATGCCGTCGAAAACCAGCAACGGGTGGTACATGTACTGCCCGAAGTACCCGTTGAAAAGGGTCATCTGCTGCAGGCCGTGAGTGGGGTCGTCCGTGGCGTCCATGTCGATGACCACCACGTCGCGCTTTTTGGGATGACAGGCCACGTAGGAGTCGAACAGGGCCTCGCCCAGCCGGTAGAGGTCCTTTCGGGTGACGCGGTTTTCCAGGCGGGACAAGGTGGGCTGCGAGGCCAAGTCCCCGGAGGAATCCGGAAGGCGGCCGCAGGCGGCCTTGACGGCCGGGTCACCACGCAAGGCGGCCGCGTCGTTGGCGTCCTCGTAGCCCAGGGCGATGGACACCAACCGCTGGCGGACAAGATCTCTTTGGGTGTGGACAACCCGGTCCGGGTCCCGAGGGTCAGCCACCGCTCCACAGACAAACCCGCTGACCCCGTAGCGTTCGTCCAACTCCCTCAGCAAAAGGCCGCCCGCATCCGAGGTGATTTTTCCCCCCTCGAAATCGGCAACCAGGTCCTTGGAAAAAAGGCTTCCAAACGCAAGCGGCTTATGGCAGGGTGTCTTCAAGGGCATCCTCGCTAAGAACTGTTTATTGTCAGAGATAACAAACTCTTAGCAGATGCCCTTTCCTTTTTAAAGACCGGATGGTGAATAATCCGGGTTAAAATTTTTGTTTATCATCTTTTCCACTCTCCCTCCACCTCTATGCCCTCACGCTTCCAGACCAAAACCCGCGACCTCCGCCGCCGCCTGCGCCGTTTTTTCGACACATCCCCCTTGGCCTGAGCCCCATCACGCAGTCGCTCCACCCGGTCGCACATCTCGACCGTTATCCTCTCGGTCCGGACCCTCCGCGACCAAGTTTGCCCCTTGGCCCGCCGCCCCGCCGTGGCGGGGAGCCCGTCCTGCGCTACCGGGGCCCTTGAGATGTCCCCCACCGCCCTCAGGATCTCGTTGTCGATGGCCTTTTCGATGTCTTCGCGCACCGGTCCCTCCTTTTCCTTCCATGCCCTCGCCCATCGTGGGGGGCCTGCTGCGCGCTTCTTTCTATGCATCGCTGCGCCTAACATCTCAGAATTTATGACTATCTGCAAAATGACCCGTACGCACAGAGGGAGCTCTAGACCCACTCGTGAAGGCCAACGCCAAAAATCAGTCAATTTG
>JAFDHW010000311.1 GCA_019308705.1 Deltaproteobacteria bacterium | reverse complement strand
CTGTAACAATCAAAAAGAGAGACATTCAAAGCCCATGTGCATGGTTTATCTCATCGGGGCGGGGCCCGGCGACCCGGGGTTGATCACGGTAAAGGGGCTTTCGTGCATCAAAAAGGCGGACGTGGTGGTGTACGATTACCTGGCCGCCCCGGCGTTGTTGGCGAACGCCCGGGAGGACGCCGAGATCATCTACGTGGGCAAGAAGGGCGGGGACCACACCTTGAGCCAGGAGGGCATCAACCGGCTCCTGGTGGACAAGGCCAAAGAGGGCAAGACGGTGGCCCGGCTCAAGGGCGGGGACCCGTACATCTTCGGCCGGGGCGGGGAGGAGGCCGAGGTGCTGGCCGCGGCGAACATCCCCTTCGAGGTGGTGCCGGGGGTGACCTCGGCCGTCGCGGCCCCGGCGTACGCGGGCATCCCCCTCACCCACCGCAGGATGACCTCCACGGTCACATTCGTCACCGGCCACGAGGACCCCGCCAAGGAGGGCTCCAGCATCCGGTGGAAGGAGCTGGCCGCCGGCGGAGGCACCCTGGTCTTCCTCATGGGCGTGAAGAACCTGCCCGGCATCGCCAAGAACCTCATGGACCACGGAAGGAGCGCGGACACCCCGGCGGCCCTGGTGCGGTGGGGCACCACGCCGAAGCAGGAGTCTTTGGCCGCCACCCTGGGCACCATCGCCAAGGAGGCGGAAAAAGCCGGGATCAAGGCCCCGGCGGTGCTGGTGGTGGGCGAGGTGGTGTCGTTGAGGCACGCGCTTTCCTGGTTCGAGAAGAAACCGCTTTTCGGCAAAACCATCGTGGTGACCAGGTCCCGGGCCCAGGCGTCGGCCCTGGTGGAGCGCCTTGCGGAACTGGGGGCCCGGTGCATCGAGACCCCGGCCATCCGGGTGGCCCCGCCCGAGGATCCGGGCCCCATGGACCGGGCCATCGACGCGCTTTCCTCCTTTCACTGGCTGGGGTTCACCAGCGTCAACGGCGTGGACTTCTTTTTCGACGCGCTGAGGACAAAGGGCCTGGACGCCCGGGCCCTGGGAGGCGCAAAGGTGGCGGCCATCGGCCCGGCCACCGCCGCCCGGCTGGGAGACTTCGGCATCGTCCCGGACCTGGTGCCGGAAACCTTTCGCGCGGAATCCGTGGCGGAGGCGTTTTCCGGCATGGACATGGAGGGCAAACGGGTGCTGTTGCCCCGGGCGCGCCTGGCCCGGCCCGTGCTGCCGGTGGAGCTTTCCAAAATGGGCGCGGAAGTCCACGAGGTGGTGGCCTACGAGACCCTGCCCGGCGCGGACGACGCCGGGGACCTGCCCCTCCTTCTGGAAAAGGGCGAAGTGGACGCGGTGACCTTCACCTCGTCGTCCACGGTGGACAACTTCGCCAGGATTCTGGGGGAGGCGGATTTCGCGGAGAAGATGTCCCGCACCTTGGCGGCCTGCATCGGACCGGTGACGGCCGAAACCCTGGAGAAGCACGGGGTGAAACCCGCCGTGGTGGCGGAGCAATACACCATCGCCGGGCTGGTGGACGCTCTGGCGGGCCATTTCCTGCACGCGCATTGAAACCCCCCATGCTTTTGGAATAAACTTGGTCTGTAACCGGACCCCGGAGCTTGTGCGCGAAAACATGCGCCGTCCGCGGTTTTGGCTCTCGAAACCCCACAGCCCTGGCTCTACGTGAATTCCTCTTCCAAGCCCATAGCCGGCGTAAACCCCCGCCGGGCCCGCGTCGAGGCTTCTTGCCTGCAAGGGGGCGAGCCTTGTGCGTCGGCTTCCTGGTTCTGGCCCCGGCAGGCGGGCCCGGCCTGGAAGGCGGCTTTTGCCGCCTTTTTCGCGGCGGCCGCCTTGTGTGCTTTCTGGTGGACGGCGCACGTGGATTTTTTCCTCGACGAGGCCCTCATCATTGGCCCGGCATCGGACACCTTGGAAATCCAGGGCCTTTACAATGCCTATCCTGCATTTCCCTCCCAGGTATACGGGGCACTTCTGCGGGCAGCCGGTCTTGTGAAGGAGCTGGATCTCCAGGAGATCCTGGTGGTTTCGCGGGTGTTCAACGTCTTCTTGTTTCTTTTCAACCTCCTCTTGTTCTACCTCGTGGTAAGGAGGTGGCTGGAGCGGTGGTCCCTGCTGGCCCTGTTCCTCTTTGCATCCACCCCCTCGGTCTTTTATTCCGCCACCGTGATCAAGGCGGAAGCGCTGTTGATGGCGGAGACCCTTGGCTTGTTGCTTCTTGTTCCCGGCATCGTTCGCTTTCCATACCGGTGGATGCGTCACCTGGCCGCCGGGGTGCTTTGCGGGTTGGCGCTGGGCACGAAATATTACCCCGCCCCCCTGGCTGTGTACGCAGCGGCGCTTTTTCTGGCTTTTTGGAAAAGCAGGCCCTTGCCGCAAAGAGCGCTTTGGGCCGCCCCAAGGATCCTTCTTTTCGTGGCGGCCGTGGGAGCCGCGGCCTACCTGACGGATTTCCACTTCCCCGACGTGGAATACCTGCAGAAGAATTACGACATCCGCGTTCTTGACGAGCCCTCCTTTTTCCGCTCCGTGGACGCGCCGGGGGCCTTTCCCTATGGCAGGGTGAGCTACATGCTGCTTTTCCAGGCTCCTTTCGCCCTGGGCTGGATGAACATCCTGCCGGCGCTGGCGGCGGTTGCCCTGCGGCGGGTCCCCTGGCCCGCGGTGGTTGTGGGGGGCGCCCTTACCCTGGCCGTTTTGGGGATAGGCGCCCTTACCTTGACCCATTTCCCGTGGGATTTCGTGCTGATCGCCCCCCTGGTTGCATTTTCCGTGACATGCCTGCTGAAAAAGTTTTCCCTGACCAACCGTTTGTCTTGCTTTGTTTTCGCTGTTTTCATGGTTGCCGTGGTTTTGGCATCCATTCTCCAATATTCGAGTGTTGTGGCAATGATCAGGGGTTGCCTGGTTGAAGAAAGAAGGTTGCATAGAGAGGCCGTTAATTTGGTTGGGAAAGACTATATGTATTTTCTTATTAGTAAATCTCTTTTGGTTCAGAATATTAAATCGGATTGCATAGAGGAAACGGTAAGAAAGAAACAGCCGCATGGTTTGTTGATACTTGATTCCTACGTTTATAATTTATGCAAGTATCCTGAAGGATCTGGCTATAGGAAATCTGGAGAGTTTCTAATGGACGTGATAGAAGGAAAAACGGAGTACCGGCTTGTCCAACAGCAGCGCATTCCTTACTTCCGTCTCAATCTGACCGTTGATCCAGAACGTTCCATGAGCTTTTATCTGTTGGCCAAGAAGCCCGTTGCCGAAGATGCTGCAGCTGCCCGGGACGGCTAAAACCTGGATGGGCTTCTGCTTGGCCTTTTCAATATGTCCTGACGTAAAGCCCCATGCTTTTCCGCAGCGGCGTGTCTTTTCCGCGAAGGACGCGGGGCATTTCCTTTCCGGGCCGTTGCCGGGCCGGGACGAACCGCAATTTTAGCCCGGATTATTCACGAAGCCTGATTTCCGTGCTGGCAAGGATAGAGGGGTGAAGGCGTACTTTGGTACGCCGAGCCCCGATAACGCGGCCAGCGCGGAAATCGGGCG
>JAFDHW010000310.1 GCA_019308705.1 Deltaproteobacteria bacterium | reverse complement strand
GATTTCCGCGCTGGCCGCGTTATCGGGGCTCGGCGTACCAAAGTACGCCTTCACCCCTCTAGCCTTGCCAGCACGGAAATCAGGCTTCGTGAATAATCCGGGCTAGGCCGAAGGAAAAGGAAAAGGAATTCAGTGGGTCGGCATACCGCCGCCCCGTGTGCAACTTGCCGGCAACGACTTTTTCGGAGGTTTCCATGAAACGGATCCGCCCCGCCACACTCCGGGACAGCCGGGGCTTCACCCTCATCGAACTCATGGCCGTGGTGCTGATCCTGGGCATCCTGGCCGCGTGGGTGGCCCCCAGGTTCATCGGCCAGACCGAATCCGCCAAGCTCACGGCGGCCCGGGTGCAGATCGAAAGCCTGTCCAACGCCTTGAAGTTCTACCGCCTGGACAACGGCCGCTACCCCACCACCCAGCAGGGGCTGGAGGCGCTGGTGGCGCGGCCCGAATCCGGCGCGCCCAGGTGGCGGCCGGGCGGATACCTGGAAAAGGGCGTCATCCCCAAGGACCCCTGGGGCAACCCCTACGTGTACGTGTCCCCGGGAGTGCACGACGACTTCGACCTCTCCTCCTACGGCCAGGACGGCCAGCCCGGGGGCGAGGGCGACGCCCGGGACATCAACTCCTGGGAGATCGACCAATAGGCCCGGGGGTCTCGACCATGCGCGGTTCTCTTCCCCGTTTCCGGTTTTCTCCCGGCTTCACCCTCATCGAACTGGTGGCGGTCATGGCCGTCATCGGGGTGATGTTCGCCGTGGTGGTCCCCCGGGTGACCGGCGCGCTGGAAACACGCGGCCTGGACAAGGCGGCCCGTACGGTGTCCGGGTACGTCTCCGGCCTCAAGGAGGACGCCGTGGCCTCGGGAACCCCCCGGTACCTGTTCGTGGATTTTCCCACCCGGAAGATCGGCAAGGCCGCCGAACCGTTTCCCGAAGACCAGCCTCCGTCCCACGACCACCCCGGCCTGGACCTGCCCGCCGGCATCCGCCTGGTGGACGTCCAGTTTCCCGGCGGGGGACGGATTTCCTCCGGCCTGGTCCAGCTTCGGGTCTCGCCCCGGGGCTACGTGCGCCATGCGGCCATCCACCTGGCGGATGCCGAAGGCCGCGAGATGACCCTCATCCTGGAACCCTTCCTTTCCCGCATCCAAGTGGCCGAGGGATACGTCAGCCTTGAAAAATAGAAGCGAGCCAACCGTGGCCGGGCAAAGGGGATTTACGTTATTGGAGGTGATGGTGGCGGTGGCCATCCTGGCCATCGGCGTCACGGCCATCCTGCGCCTCCAGGGCCAGTCCGCCTCCATGGCCGCCGACAGCCGGTTCATGACCACCGCGCCGCTCCTGGCCCAGAAAAAGATGGCCGAACTGTTCGAGGCCGGGCCCGGCGAGCTGTTCTCCGGGTCCGGGGACTTCGGCCCCGGGTATCCGGGCTACACCTGGAGCGCGGAGATTTCCGAGCCGCCCTATTCCGAGATCCTGGACGAGGCCACCCGGGCGGACCTGAAACAGATTCTGCTCACCGTCTCCTTTGACGGCGGGACGCTTGCCTTCCAGTTGAAAAGCCTGCGCTTCGCGCCGGAGGAGGTGGCTCCATGACCCTTTCTCCGCAAAGAAACGCCGGGTTCACCCTGCTGGAGATCCTGCTGGCCGTGTTTTTGTTCGGCACGGTGGCGGCCTTGATCTTCGGGTTTTTCAACGGCGTGGTGGACAATGTGCAGGCCACGGACAAAACGCTTTCCCAGTACCAGGCCGCCCGCACCTGCCTCATGCGCATGGTCGAAGATTTCCAGGCCATCCGGGTGACCCTGCCCCCGGCCTACTCCCGGCCCGAGGGCAAGGACGATCTGGACCCCCTGCGGGTGGAGGCCAAACAGGAGGCCGGCGGCTCTTTTACCGTGCGGTTCGCCTCGGCCGCCCACGTGGACCTCACCGGGACGGACCGGCCGGGGTTGGCCCGCATCCGTTACTACGTGGCCGAATCCTTCGACGACCCGGACCGCCTGGACCTTTTCCGGGAGGACACCCCGGCCTTTGACCTGTTCGACCCCGAGCCCGTGCGCGACCCCGTGCTCTGCCCCGGCGTGGAGAGCGTGTCCTTCACCTTCGTGGACCAAGACGGCAACACCCACGAGGAATGGAACTCCGAAGACGCCCAATACGGCTACGCCACGCCCAGGGCCGTGGAGATCACCCTGAAGCTTGCCCCGGAAAGCGAAGACGGCGAGCCCGCGGCCTTTTCCACCCGCGTGAACCTGCCCGCCTACCGGGACGGAGTATCGGAAGAACGCCGATGACGCGTCCAAGGCCCCAAACCATCCTCCGGCCCCTCGTGGCCGACCAGAAGGGCGTGGTGGTGCTCCTGGTGGTGGCCATCATCGCCCTGGCCGTGCCCCTGGTGCTGGAGGCCAACCGCAGGGTGCGCTCCGGGGTGATCCAGGCCGCGGCGGAAAAAACCAGGCTTCAGCAGAAATGGGCCGCCGAAGCGGGGGTACAGGCGGCCATGGCCCTTCTGGCCCAGGACATGGCCCAAGGCGAGGCGGACACCATCCAGGAGGACTGGGCGCACAAGGAGAAGATGGAACAACTGCTGGCGGAATTGGGGCTTTCCGGGGTGGCCGTGTCCGTCACCGACTGCCTGGGCAGGCTGCAAATGAACGCCCTGGTCAAGCCGCCCAACGGCAAGGTCTTCAACGAGAGCCAGAAGCTTTTGTGGGACCGGTTTTTGCGGCCCGTGGTCACCGCCCACGAGGACATGCCGCTAAATGCCACCACGGACATCATCAACTGCATGAAGGACTGGTTGGACTCGGAGGACGACGACGCCACGACGGGGTTAAACGGCGCGGAAACCTATTATTACCGCAGCCTTAACCCGCCCTATTCCGCCAAAAACGGCTACTTCACCGACGCCCGCGAGCTCATGCTGGTCAAGGGCGTGACCGAGAAGCTTTTCAAGGGCACCGAAGAGATCCCCTCCATCGAGCCCTTCCTCACCGTGTACGGGGCCCAGAAGAACAAGAACGGAAAGTTGGAATTTCCCGGCAAAATCAACCTGGGCACCGCGCCCTTTCCCGTGATCCGGGCGCTCATGCCGCCGGGCAGCGAGGACCTGGCCGAGGAGATCGTGGCCTTTCGGGAGGAAAAGGCGGGCGGCGAGTTCGTCAACGACATATCCTATGCCGGGTGGTACAGAAACGCCCCCGGCTGTGCGGATTTGACCATCGACGACAGCCTGGTCACGACCAAGAGCGACACCTTCCGCATCGAAGCCGTGGCGGGCGGGGAGGACCGGCAGGTGGCCGTCACCGCGTGGGTGAAGCGGGAAAAGCGTGGGGCAAAGGTGTTCTGCCGCGTCCTGGCCTGGGAGTCCTCGTGAGACCCTGCTTTAACCCGGATTATTCATGAAAAATTTTGCCCGAGATCGAATTTTTCTTTATTTTCAATCCGTTGGAGCTGTTTTTCGGGTCTTGCGCCAAAGACAGTCTGATTATTGGAGGAATTCTGCCATTCGGGCAAAATTGTTCACCCTTCGGGCTCGCCCGATTTCCGCG
>JAFDHW010000309.1 GCA_019308705.1 Deltaproteobacteria bacterium | reverse complement strand
CAAGCGCTCGGCGGCCAGCTTCTGGAACCCGTAGGCCGAAGCCGGCGGCGGACACAGGGGCAGTACGCTCTCCGGCGTGGGAAACACCGAGGCGGACTCGTAGACCATGGAGGAGGACAGCAGCACCACGCGCCGAAGCCTGCCCGCGGCATGGGAGGCCAGGGCCGCCTCCACGGCCGCCAGGCTGATGCGCTCGTTCTTGGCGAACAGGTCCCATGCGAAGCGGTGGAAGTAGTGGATACCCCCCACCATGGCCGCGCCCGCCACCAGGTAGTCGGCTTCGACGGCCAGCTTGTTCATGAGGGCCGGGTCCGAAGCGTCGCCGATTATAAGCTCGTAATCCGGGTGGCCGTCGTGGGGCCTTTTGACCGGGCCGTACTTGGAAAGGTCGTCCACGCCGATCACCCGGTATCCCGCGGAAAGGAGCTCCGGAACCAGGTAGGAGCCGATGAACCCGGCGGCTCCGGTGACCAGGGCCACGGGCTTCATGGGGCCCCCGTGGGCGGGGCCAGGACGCCCCAGGGGTCCAGCACCACGGCCCCGGGTCGTGGGGCCAGGCCTGAAAAGGCCCGGTGCGGCGCGGCCACGAACACCACGTCCGCGACGGCGAGAAGCTCCCCGGCGGAAACCAGGCCCGGCTCGTCCACGTAGGGGTCCGCGCACAGGACCTCCTTGCACAAGGGCAGGAGGATCTCCCGCAGGGTGAGGGCCAGGGAACAGCGGGTGTCGTCGCTTTGGGCCTTGAAGGCCAGGCCCAGGATGCCGGCCGTGGAGACGGAAAGGTCCGCCCGCTTCCCGGCCTGCTCCACCAGAAAGGCGGGCATGGCGCGGTTGGCGGCCAAGGCGGCCTCGCCCAGGGAAAAAGCGCCTCCGGCCCAGGCGGCGAGCATGCGGGTGTCCTTTTCCAGGCACGGCCCGGCGGAAAACCCCGGCCCGGGCACGTGGGAAAGCCTTGGGTAATCCTTCTTGCACGCGGCCAGGATGCGGGAAAAATCAAGCCCCCGCGCTTCGGCCAGCGCATGGAACTGGTTGGCGCAGGCAAACTCCACGTAGCGCCAGGCGTTGGTCAAAAGCTTGGCAAACTCCGCCTCCTCCACGGGCAGGGGGATGATTTCGGCCCCGGTCCTGGCGAACAGGCCGGACACCGCGGCCAGGGCGGAATCGTCCGTGGCGGAGACGATCTGGGGCAGGGTGGGGATTTCCAAAAGCCCCCGGCCCTGGGCGATCCGCTCCGGGCAGCAGGCCACGGGAAGACAAAGGCCCAGGTCTGAAAGCAGGCGGGCGGCCTTGCCGGTGGTGCCCGGCGCCACGGTGGAGCGGAGCACCAGCACCTGGCCTTCCCCAAGGTGCGGGGCAAGGTCCCGAATCACGGAGAGCACGGATTCCGGGGACTCGCCGTTCACCACCAGGATCACGAACCGGCAGGAGGAAAGCTTTTCCGGCGAGCAGGAAACCGTGAGGTTGCCCGAAGCCATGGCCGCGGCCAGGGCCTCGTCCCCTCCGGCTTCCAGAAAGGGCATGGCGCCGCCGGCTACTTTTCGTACGGCGACGGCGTCCGTGTCGTACGCCAGCACGGGCACCCCGGCGTTGGCCAGCACCAGGGCCAAAGGCAGCCCCGCGTGCCCGCACCCGCCCACTATTCCCGCTTCAAAGGCCATGGAACCCCGGCTGCACCGGAGGGCGTGAAGGTTTCGGAAAAGCGCGCCCTTCCGGGCGCGCCGTCTTCTCCAAGAAGAAACCAGTTTTCGCCGAAGTTTTCAATGGCCGGGAACCCGGGAACGGATGCACGCTTCGGGCCGCGGGGCGGTTCGCGAACCGCCCCCGCGCATGTTCGAGGGCCGGGCTAGATGCTCTCCGCCACCAGGGCGGGGTGGTTTTTCAGGTATTCCAGGCGGTTCAGGCCGTGGATGTAGGCCAGGACGCTGGCGGTGATGATGTCCGGGTCCACGCCCTTGCCCAGGGCCACGAGGCCGTTTTCCTTGAGCCGGACGGTGACCTCGCCCTGGGCGTCCGTGCCGCCGGAAATGGCGGAGATGGAGAACCGCAGGAGCTCGCTCTTGGTGCCCGTGAGCTTGGCGATGGTGTTATAAGCCGCGTCGATGGGGCCGTTGCCGAACTCCGCGCCCTGGACCAGCCGGCCGTGGATCTTCATGCGCACCGTGGCCATGGGAATCACCGTGTTGCCGGCGGCCACGTTCAGGTAATCCAGCGAGTACGCGTCCGCGGTGCGCAGGATCCCCTCGGCCACCAGCGCCTCCAGGTCCTCGTCCAGCACGTTCTTCTTCTTGTCCGCCAGGTCCTTGAACCGGGAAAACAGGGTGGAAAGCTCCTCGGGGGAAAGCTTGTAGCCCATCTTTTCCAGGTGGCTCTTCAGCGCGTGGCGGCCGGAGTGCTTGCCCAGAACCATGCGGCTTTCCGTCAGCCCCACCGTCTCGGGGCGCATGATCTCGTAGGTCATGGGGTTTTTCAGCATGCCGTCCTGGTGGATGCCCGCCTCGTGGGCGAACGCGTTGGCTCCCACCACGGCCTTGTTGGGCTGCACGGGCATGCCGGTGATCATGCGCACCATGCGCGACGTGGGGAATATCCTGGTGGTGTCGATGCCCGTGACGACGTCGTAGAAGGTGGGCCGGGTTTTGAACGCCATGACCACCTCCTCCAGGGCGGTGTTGCCCGCCCGCTCGCCGATGCCGTTCACCGTCACCTCCACCTGCCGCGCGCCCGCGCGCACGGCCTCCAGCGTGTTGGCCGTGGCCAGGCCCAGGTCGTTGTGGCAGTGCACGGAAAGCACGGCCTGGTGGATGTTCTCCGTGTGCGAGAGCACATAGCGCATCAGGTCGGCGAACTCGCCGGGAACGGCGTAGCCCACGGTGTCGGGCAGGTTCACCGTGGTGGCCCCGGCGGCGATGGCCGCGGAAAACACCTTGCACAGAAAGTCCGGGTCGGACCGGGAGCCGTCCTCGGCGGAGAACTCCACGTCGTCCGTGAGGCTCTTGGCGTACTTCACGGCATCCACGGTGGCTTGAAGCACCTGGTCCCGGGTCATGCGCAGCTTGTGCTCCAGGTGGATGTCCGACGTGGCGATGAAGGTGTGGATACGGGGGCGCTTGGCCCCGGATACCGCGGCCCAGGCGCGGTCGATGTCCGCCTTGGACGTGCGGGCCAGTCCGGCCACCACGGGCCGCGAAACCCGGGCGCAGACCGCCTTGACCGCCTCGAAGTCCCCTTCCGATGCCGCCGGAAACCCTGCCTCGATGACGTCCACCCCCAGGTCCTCGAGCCTTCCGGCCAAGCGCACCTTTTCCTCGGTGTTCATGGAAGCGCCGGGAGACTGCTCCCCGTCGCGCAGGGTGGTGTCGAAGATGAAAACTCTGTCGCTCATGACGTGTCTTTCCTTTCGCCGTTTTCCGGCCGGAGCCGGGTCTGGGAGGACTGCTACGCGGAAAGGAAAAGCATAAGGACCCTCCGCGGACGCGCAAAACGGTCCGCGGCGACGGTCCTCCCATGGTGGGCCAGGGCCGCTGCATGACGGCGGGGAGTCATGGTGCAAGGGC
>JAFDHW010000010.1 GCA_019308705.1 Deltaproteobacteria bacterium | reverse complement strand
GAAAAATTTCGCCGATGTCAGCATTCCTCAACTAAACAGCGTGTATTTTTCAAGGACCCTTCCATTGGCACTTAACCTGTTTAAATCCATATAAATATTTTATGCGGTGAAATTTTTCATGAATAATTCGGGGTAGACTTCCCCCATTTATCCCTGCGGAAACCTGTATGCGAGGCCTCCCGGCCTCTACCTACGCCCCTTTCCGGCCGCCGCTCCTGCCTGCAACAGCCTATGGCCGCGCGTGTCTTTGCCACAGGCCCAGGGTTTTCCGCCAGGCGCCATTCGGCAACCGGTCAATATCCAAAGCAAAAACCGCGGCACGTGTTTGCTGCTTTCTTGCGCCTTTTCCTTGGCGAGGCAGGCGCTCCTTCCCGAAAAAGAGGGTTTGCGCCCTATTCTTCCCATGGACCAACGAGAATAGCCTGCCCGTAAAGATGCGGCCGATATGCCGGGATACCCCGGGGAGTGAAAGCCGACCAACGAAGTGGTTGCTTATGCGCGCTGCAAGGTTTCCACCAATTTCCGAATTCCTGTTTCAGCCCGAAATCCGCGACCTTTTTGGCAAGGCGTCCGATTCCCCACCCCGCCCGGGACGAGGCGCCGAAAGGGAGGAGGTTTGCATGCCGCGATTCAGAAGCCCCCCGGATCATCCCTTGCCCGCTCACAAACTCCTGACGGATTCCCATAATCCCCTTTCGGACGCCGACCGGAGACAAGACCTGGCCTGCCGGGCCGAGCAAGGCCCGGCGCGCGGATAGGAGGAGCCCGTGAAAAACGCTCGATATTTCGGAAGAAGCAGACCGCCCAGGTGGGCACCGCTTTTGGTGTTTGCGTTGGCGGCGTCCCTGTTGGCGGCCGCCCCGGTCCTGGGCCTGAACATCCAGGTCATGGGCTCCGACGGACAGCCCGTGAACAATTTCCGGTGGCTGGTGGAACAGGACAAGACCTGGCAGACGCAGCCGGGGGTCCAGCAGGGCCAGATCCTCTCCACGGGCTTTCACCGCAGCTACATGCCCGTGGTGGCCGCCGGCGATGAAACCAATTCCAACCCCGCGCTGGACCCCGCCTTGCCCTATTTCGTGTCCGTATTGCCGGACTCCGGCTACAACCTGGGCGGGGCCAAGGTGGAACCCGGCCAGCAGCGGGTGGAGGTGACGGTGAACCCATTGCCCCTGCCTACCGCCCAGATCACCGTGTTCGTGTTCGAGGACACCACCCCCATCAACAACGCCCCGGACCTGCCCCAGGAGCAGGGTCTTGCCGGTTTCAAGGTCCTGCTGTTCGAGGCGGCCGGCAAGAAGGGCGTCGGCGGCGGCGCGGTGATGATGGACGCCTTCGGCAACATGCTGGGCACCACCTACAACCCCGACGGCACCATCGACAAGATGGGGGACATGAACATCTACACGGACGAAAACGGCGTGGCGGTGATCAAGAACCTGCCGCCCGCCAAGTATGGCGTGCAGGTGGTTCCCCCGGAAGGAGAAGGGTGGCAGCAGACCACCACCATCGAGGGCACCCGGACCATCGACGCCTGGGTCAAGGCCAACGAGCCGCCCTACTTCCAGGAGTTCGGGCCGCCCGGGTGGCACGTGTTCATCGGCTTTGTAAAGCCCATGGAAGACACCACGGTACTAAACGGCAACAACCAGGTCACCGGCCAGGTGGTGAACATGCACATGTCCCGGCCGCCGGACCACCGGATGTGGCCCGGTGAAGCCCTTTCCAGCTGCTGGGTGGGGTTAAACGACCTGTCCACGGGCAACGGCAAGGGCGTGTACGTAGCCCCCTGCGACCCGGCCACGGGCCAGTTCACCATCTCCAACGTGCCGCCCGGCACTTACGAGTTGGTGTTCTTCGACACCTACCTCATGAACATCTTCGCCTTCCACCAAATCACCGTTATCGAGGGGCAAGACCTGGCCCTGGGGGAGGTGCCCGTTTTCCAGTGGTTCGGCCACATGGAAAACGTGGTGTTCGACGACCTGAACGAAAACGGCATCCGCGACCCCGGCGAGCCGGGCGTGCGCGACCAAACCATCAACCTGAGGCTTCGGGACGGCACGATCTACAACTTCATGCCCACCGACGGCATGGGCACGGCGCCCTTTGAAGAGGTGTTCCCCTACTTCCACTGGCTGGTGGCGGAAGTGGACTTCCTGCGCTACAAGGCCACAGGCGTCACCGCCGTGGTGGACGCGGGCGGCCCGATCGACCCCGCGGACCCCTGGTCCAACGGCGGGATGCTCAATCCCCAGATCCAGCCGGGCACCAGCCTCCCCTACCGCACCGAGACCGGCCCGGTCCTCACCCAGGGCTTCCAGGTCTTCCTGGGCCAGACCAACGTGCTTCAGTGGGGCAAGACCGGGTATGCTCCGGGTGAGAACGGCGGCATCTCCGGCATAGTGCACTACGCCACCACCCGGGCGGAAAACGATCCCCGCCTTGCCGCGGCCGAGGAGTGGGAGCCCGGCATCCCCCATGTGCAGGTGGCCCTGTACGCGGACGGCGACATCGACCTTGAACCCTGCGGCAACTTTCCCGGAGCCGAGGACATCGACTGGAACGGCGACGGCGTCTTCGACGCGCCGGACGGCGTCGTGGATGACGTGGACGGCGACGGCCAGGCCGTTCTCACCGACGTGGACAATTTCCCCTTCGCCTGGTCCACCGTGGGCACCATGGGCCCTGAAGACGTGGACAGAAACAGCAACGGGCTGTTCGACACCGGCGACGCCATCCAGCTGACGGTCACGGACTCTTGGGACGACAACCTGCCCACGGGCTGCGTGCCCGAGTCGGCCACCCCCTTCTCGCTGTACGGCTACACCCCGGACTGCTACGACGGCCTGCGCTGCTTCAACCAGGTGCGGCCCGCGGTGTTCGACGGCGGGTACGCCTTCGATTCCTACGTCCCGGGCGGCGTGTCCTCGGGGCTTACCCCCACCACAAGCCTTCCCTCGGGCACCTACATCGTGGAGGCCTCCGCGCCCCCGGGCTACGAACACCAGAAGGAAGAGGACAAGAACGTGGACTTCGGGCAGGACTATGTCCTGTCCGAGCTGGAGCTTCCCCCGCCCTGCGTGGGCGACCTGCGGGTGGTTCCCGCGGAGCTTTCCCTCTTCCCGGGCGTTCCCTGCGAGTTCGCGGGCGAACTCAGGCCCCTGCCCGACCGGAAGCAGGTGTGGCTGCGCGACGGCTACAACGGCGCGGCGAACTTCTTTTTGTTCACCGAGGTGCCCGTAGCCGGCCACGTAGTCGGCTTCATCCTGGACGACTCGGCCAACGAGTTCGACCCCAACGCCCCGACCTTTGGCGAGAAGTACGCGCCGCCCTGGCTGCCCGTGTCCTTCAAGGACTGGAAAGGCCGGGAAATCACCCGGGTGTACACGGACGAATACGGCCACTACAACGCCATGATCCCGTCCACGTTCACCGTGAACGCACCCATCCCCTCGGGTATGGCGCCCAACATGCTCATCTGCACCATGAACGACCGGTGGATGCCCGACCCCAACAACCCCGGGCTGTTCATCGAGGACCCTTACTACAACGGGCAGTACAGCCAGTTCTCGTACACCTTCCAGTTCATGCCCGGCAAAACCACCTACTTAGACACCCCGGTGCTCCCGGTGGCGGCCTTCGCCGGGCCGAGCCAGTTCCCGCTGGACGCCAAGCTTGCCGACGGCACACCCATGATCAAACGGGTGGACGGCCCCGGCGGCGGCCCCTACCTGGCAACGGGCGAGACCACCCTGGTGATCCAGTCCATGGGCGACCAAGCCGTGCCCAACCCCAAGTATGACGGCCCCGGCGGCGTGGAGCCCGCCACCGTCACCCGGGACTACGGCTTTGGAGCCACCACTGGGCAGGTGTTCATCAACGGCGTGGCCCAGACCATAGATTCCTGGACCAACACCTCCATCCAGGTGACCACCGACGGCAGCGCGGGCCAGCTTCGCGTGGTGCGCGGGGACAACGGCAAAGCCACCAAGGTGGGCGTGACCGTGCACACCGCGGACTCGGTGAGCGGCTCCGTGCTGCGGGTGGGCGCCAGCCAGGCGTTCTTGAAGATCCAGGAAGCCATCGACGCCGCCGGCCAGGGCGACCTCATCCTGGTGGAGCCCGGCACCTACTTTGAAATGGTGATCCTGTACAAGGACGTGATGCTCCAGGGCTACGGCCCGGGGTCCACGGCCATCGACGCGGCCAAGCACCCCACGGACAAGCTGGCCCGGTGGCGCATCAAGGCGGAATCCCTGCTGCAGAACGGCGACATCATGCTGCTTCCCGGCCAGGGAACCACCTTCACCGGCATAGAGCCCGAGGCGCTGCACCGCGAGGAAGGCGCGGGCATCACGGTGTTCAACGTGGACTCGCCCTTTGCCTTCGCCCGCATTGACGGGTTCACCATCTCCGGCGGAGACGGAGCCGGCGGCATCGTGGCCAACGGCTACTGCGAGAACCTCAAGATCACCAACAACGTGGTGACCGGAAACCAGGGCTTCTTCGGCGGCGGCATCCGCATCGGCCACCCAGACCTGGCAAACGGCGCCGAGTTCGTGGACGCCCAGAACGACAACGTGACCATCCGTTACAACATGGTGGCCACCAACTCCGGCATCGCGGGGCCGGGCGGCATCTCCATCGGCCCGGGCGCGGACAACTACCTGGTGTCCGACAACTACATCGTGGGCAACTTCTCCGCCAGAAGCGGCGCGGGAATCGGCCACGTGGGCTTTTCGGACAACGGGCGCATCGAAAACAACACCATCGTCTTCAACGAGTCCTTCTACCAGGGGACCTCGGTTTCCGGCGGCGGCATCGCCCTGGTGGGCATGCCCACCATCGACCCGGCGCAGCCCTCCATGGGCACGGGTTCCGTGACCATCGAGGGCAACCTCGTCCTGGGCAATAGCGCCGGTTCCGGCGACGGCGGCGGCATCGCCCTCGTCCGGGTGAACGCGGGCGACCTGGCCGGCACCCCCAACACGGTCAACCTGTTCGACAACGTGATCGTAAACAACGTGTCCGCCCTGGCAGGCGGCGGCGTGTCCCTGCAGGACGCGCTTTACGTGAACATGATCCACAACACCGTGGCCAACAACGACTCCACGGCCACGGCCGGGCTGGCGTTCGCCGACCCCAACGTGAGCACCGCCCAGCCTGCGGGCGTCGCCTCTCGGGGCAACAGCCCGGAACTCAACAGCATCATCGCCCAGGAGGGACTCGCGGCCCCGGCCTTTTCCGACCCCCGCCTGGAAAACAACATCATATGGCACAACCGCCAGTTCCACTACGACGCCACCATCAACGGGAACACCGGCGGCCTGGTGCCGGATCTGAACGGAGGCGCGGCGGCGGTGTACGCGGACCTGGGCGTCCTGGGAGTGCAGGGAGCCCGGCTTTCCCCGTCCTACTGCCTGCTCACGGACATCGCCAACTACGGCGGGGCCAACAACGTCGCCGGCGACCCGTCCTTTGTGGCCGAGTATTTCAACGGGCCGACCAGCCACCTGCTGCAGCCCGAGGTCAATACCGCGCTGAAGGTGGCCGCGGCCCTGGACGAAGGCGGCAACTTCATCCAGGTGCGCTATGGGCCCCTGACCCTGGTGGACCCGGACACGGGCAACCTGTTCGGCGACTACCGGATCTCCGGCGGTCCGGCCGTGGACGCGGGAACCCAGGCGCCGGTGGATGCGTTCACCGACCTTTCCGACGACTTTGTCCTGGGTCCCAGGCCCGTGGGCGCGGCCCCGGACATGGGAGCCTACGAGCTTCCCGCCGCGGGCCCGGCCACCCTGGATCCCCCGGACGCCACGGCGGTTCCCGCCGGCACCGGTTCGGGAGGCGGCTGCTTCATGGACACCGCCTCGTCCCATGACATCGGCGTGGGCATGGGCCTGTTTGTGGCCGCCCTGTTCGCCATGACGGGCCTTTCCCTGGCCTTGCGCCGGGCCCCGGCCCTGGCGGCGGGCATCCTGGTCGTGGTCCTGGTGGTGTTCGGCGCGGCCCAGCCCTCCAGCGCCTACCTGCGGTTCCAGTGCCCTCCGGACACCGACGGGGTGGACACGGACGGCGACGGCATCGTGGACAACGACCACAAGTGCCTGCAGATCGGCGCGGGCGACGGGTTCGCCACCATGGCCGACGGCCGGCCCATCTACACCTTCGGGTTTTCCGACCTCACCGGCGTGCCCCTGGACCAGGTGATGATGAAGGGCATGCTGGGCTCTACCTGGCCTTCCCCCACCCTGCGGGTGAAGGAGGGGCAGAAACTGTACCTGAACCTCACCAACGTGGGGATGATGATCAGGCCGGACCTGCCGGACCCCCACACCATCCACTGGCACGGGTTCCCCCAGGCGGCCTCCATCTTCGACGGCGTACCCTCGGCGTCCATCGCCATCAACATGGGCTCCACCCTCACCTACTTCTACAACGTGATGGAGGAGGGGACCTTCATGTGGCACTGCCACATGGAGGCCACGGAGCACATGCAGATGGGCATGCTGGGCCAGATCTACGTGGAGCCCAAGCAGAACAACCTCCCCGACGGGACGGACTTGAATGGGTTCACCCACCACACGGGATACAAGTACGCCTACAACGACGGGGACGGATCCACGTACTACGACCTCGAAAAGGCCATCCAGCTGGCGTCCTTTGACCCCGCGTTCCACGACGCCAACGAGACCGCCCAGCCGCTTCCCTTCGCGGCCATGGAGGACAAGTACCCCATGTTGAACGGCCGGGGCTACCCGGACACCATCGATCCCAACCCCATATCCGTGGACCTGACGGCCTACGGGGCCGGGATCAAGGAGTCCCAGCCCTACGACGCCAAGATCACCGCCTTTGCGGGGGAAAAGATCCTGCTCAGGCTGTCCTCGTTGTCCACGGTGAACTACTTCACCCTGGGCGTGACGGGCCTGACCATGAAGGTGGTGGGCAAAGGCTCCCGGCTGTTGCGGGGGCCCGACGGCAAGGACCTCTCTTACGAAACCACCAGCGTGCGGCTCGGCGGCGGGGAGGCCTACGACGTGATCATCGACACCACGGGTGTCGAGCCGGGGACCTATCCCCTCTACGCCCACAACCTCTACGCCCTGTCCAACAACGACGAGGACTTCGGCGGCATGATGACGGAAATCGAAATCCTGCCGCCGCTGAACATGGCCATCACCGGCTCCGGCATGCCGGCCGACTACGATCCCGACGACCCGGCCACCTGGCCGGTGGTGGACTACATCCAGCCCACCTACCTGTCCGTCACGGGCGGCCAGGGCGCGAACTACCTCTGGCAGGTGCAGAAGCCCGACCAGACCACCGAGACCTTCGCCTCCATGGCGGACAGCATCACCATCACCGCGCAGAAGTGGAAAGACATGGTGGCGGCCTCGGGTGCCGGCATATACACGGTCTCCGTGGCCGATGCGGACACCCCCAGGCTCGACCCGGTCCTGTTCATGTTCAAGGCACCGGTGTTCATCGAGCCCTTGGTGCAGACCGTGACGCTGACCTCCAACGCACAGCCCTACGCCATGACCCTGGTGGGTGCGCAGCCGGACGGGGTGAAGACCTTCACCTGGTCCTTCACGGACCTAACCGGCAACGCCATCAGCCAGGCCACGGCCGAGGCAAGCTTCGGGGCGCTTTCCCCGTACACCTCCAAGGACAGCGCACAGAGCGCGTTCGATCCCCTAAACTCCATGACCGCCGTGCCCGATCCCTTCAGGGTGAAGGCCATGGTGGACGACCTGGACCTGGCGGCCTTTGGGCTGAACGCGGCCTCTTCGGGCGCCTTCAGCGTGATCCCTGTGGTGAACCTCACGTTCAGCGTGCAGAACCAGGCCGGCGACCCGGTTTCCGGCGCAACGGTCACCGCGGTGTATGACGCAACCCTCACGGCCACCACCGGCACCAACGGCCGGGCGGTGGTCCAGGGGGTCGTCAACATCGGGCTCACCTTCCGGTTCATCGTGGAGCATCCCGACTACAGCCCCGTGGAAGTGTCCGTCACCGACCTGGGCCGGGTGGTCAACGTCACCCTGACGGCCATCACCACCAAGGGCGCCATCAGCGGCACGGTGTCCCCGGCCGGCGCCCATACCACGGTCAAGGCCCAGGCGGCAAACGGCTCCTGGGTCGTGGACGGCAACGGCGCGCAGGTGACGGTCCTTGCGGACCCGGACACCGGCGCCTATGCGTTCTCCTTTGACCAGAGCATCAACGCCGCCGGGCCTTTCACCGTCATGGCCTTCCGCCCCGGCTACGCCACCAGCGCGGCGGACGGCCTGGGCGTAGTGCAGGCCGCGGTTAACACCACGGGCAACGACATCACCCTTACACCCATCACCATTCTTTCGGGAACCGCCCGGCTAGTGGGCGCGGACCTGATGTTCACCCTCACCGCGACCCCGGCCTTCGACGGCACCCCCGGCGAGGCGGCGGCCTTTGACGGCGCCAACCCCAGCCCGGGGCAGGAAGTGACCGGCTCGCTTACCTTTGACGGAACGGCCTGGAAGTGGGCCGCCACCCCGCCGAAGCAGGGCCAGGGTCAGTCCATGCATGCGCGGGCGGACACCACGCCGGCCCGGACCGCGAACACCGGGTACTTCACCTCCCGGACCTTCCACTACATCAAAGGACTGGTGAGTTCGGAAACCTTCACGGTGACATGCCCCAACTTCACTACCACAACCGTCACCAACTCCTCGGGCACCCTCACAGTCACCCTGCCCGCGGACGGCCTCACCGGCCCGTTGCGCTGCACCGGGATTCAGATCGTCCTCACCGAATACAGCACGGCCGACGCCGGGCTCTACAGTGAGCTGTACGGCTCGCCCCTGCTGTATGACGTGACGTTGATCGACCTCGCCACGGGCGAACCCGTGCCCAACGCGGACATCCAAAAGATTCTCATCACCATGGCCTTCACCCCTGCCAACGTGCCGCGAGGCAACTTTAAAAACGGAAGAAGCCGGATCCGCCACGCCACCAACGTGGTGGAACTGGCCGCGGGCAACTACCAGAACGTGCCCTTGAGCCGGCTGGTGTTCGTGGATTATGCGGCGGGCAAGGCCAGCTTCTGGACGAATTCGCTGTCCACCTTCGGCGTGGAGGGCTCCGAGCCCGTACCCACGGGCGGCGGGGGCGGCGGCGGCTGCTTTGTGCACACGGCCAAACCGGATGCATCCGGCGCCGTGAAAGCAGCCTTGGCCGGCATCCTGGCCTTTTTGGCCTGCGGCCTGGCCGCGCTCCGGAACCGCCGGTAAACCAAAACGCCCCGGGGGCCGACCGCCCCCGGGGCTTTCGAAGCGAAGAACATGCTTGGATACCATGCAAGGAGGCAGGACATGCAACCGACCAGAACAGGGGCGATCCTTGGTTTTGCCCTGGCCCTGGCCTTCCTGTTGGCGGTGGGGCCGGCCCACGCCATCATCGAAGGAATAAGCGGCACGAATTTCGCGTTCTCCGCCCGGGCCGGGACGACCAGCTTTCCGGACGGGTCTACGATGCCCACCTGGAGCTTCTGCCAGACCGGCGGGGACTTCCAGTATCCCGGCCCCACGCTCAAGCTCACGGCGGGCCAGACCGTGACCATCACCCTGAAAAACGAGCTGCCGCCCCAGGCGGGCAACGTGTCCATGGTGTTCCCCGGCCACAAGGTGACCGCCACGGGCGGCGTGGGGCCACCGGGCCACCTGGTGCGCGAGGCGGCCAACGGCGGCGGCACGGTGACCTACACCTTCACCGTGCCCCATCCGGGCACCTACTGCTACTACTCGGGCACCAACATGGACGTGCAGATCGACATGGGCCTGGTGGGGGCCATGATCGTCTACCCGTCCACTCCGGGGCAGGCCTACGACTCGGCGGATTCCGCCTATGACCGGGAGTACCTCTTCCTGGAAACGGAAATGGATCCGGTGATCCACCAGGCCATGGCCTGCGCCCAGGCCGTGACCGTGGACACCACGGCCTTCTTCCCGGTGTACTGGCACTTAAACGGCAGGAGCGCACCGGACACCATGGCCATGGCCAACGCAGACTGGCTCCCGGCCCAGCCCTACAACTGCTGGCCGCAAATGGAGCCCGGCGAGCGCATGCTCATGCGCATCATCAACATGGGCCGGGACACCCATCCCTTCCACCACCACGGCAACAACGCCACCATCATCGCCCGTGACGGCAGGCTTTTGCAGAGCCCCGGCGGAACGGGCGCGGACCTGGCGGAGAGCGACTTCACCCAGACCGTGGCGTGCGGGAGCACCCAGGACGCCATCTTCACCTGGACCGGCGAGGGCCTGGGGTGGGACATCTACGGGCACGCGCCCACCGACCCAACGGAGCCCAACGAATACACGCCGGACCACGGCAAACCTTTCCCCGTGACCCTGCCCCAGGAACAGGAGCTGGTCTTTGGCGGCCTGTACTCGGGGAGTCCCTTCCTGGGCGCGCCCGGCTACCTGCCCCCGGGCGAGGGCGGCATGAACCCCTACGGCGGGTTCGCCTACATGTGGCACTCCCACAACGAGAAGGAGATGACCACCAACGACATCTTCCCGGGCGGGATGATGACCAACTGCATTATCCAGCCTCCCGGCACGCTGCCCGCACCATAGGGGGAAAGGAGAACCACGATGTTTACCGCGAAAAAAACCGTTTCCCGCCTGGTTGTGGCGTGCCTGGCGCTGATGCCGATCGTTTGCGCCGATGCTGCGGCGGCGGACGTCTACCTGCGGGCGGATGTGACCACCATGACCATGCACGACGGCACCCAGGTCACCATGTGGGGATTCGCCAAGGACTCCTCCTTCGGGGCCATGGACGGAACGGTGACCATCCCCGGCCCCAGGATCGTGGTTCCGCCCGGGGACACGGTGCTGAACATCCACCTGGACAACAACCTCACCGCGGCGGCCACGGGCCTTTCCATGGGCCATCCGGTGAGCCTGGTCATCAACGGGCTTACGCAGAAGCTGACCCCGGTGCGGCACGGCGCCGCGCCCTATCCCCAGTACGAGGGCCGCATCCGGTCCTTCAACAAGGAGGCCGCGCCGGGAAACGCCTCGCCGGTGACCTTCTCCTGGTACGATGTGGAGCCCGGCACCTACCTGTACTTTTCCGGCACCCACCCCCAGTTCCACGTGCAGATGGGGCTCTACGGCGCGGTGACCAAGAACTTCGCCGCGGGCCAGCCCTACGAGGGGGTGTTCGCGGACAGGGAGGCCCTGGTGTTCTACAGCGAGATCGACCCGTTGTTCCACTCCATGGCGGCTTCCGACAACTACGGGCCGGGCAAGGCCATGAGCTCCACCATCGACTACGCGCCCAAGTACTTCCTGGTGAACGGCGAGTCCGGGACCACCATGAACCGCGTCTGGACCGGCGCGGCGGGAAGCGTGCTCATCCGGTTCGTCAACGCGGGGCTCATGCCCAAGTGCCCGGCCATGCAGGAGCACTACATGGAAGTGGTGGCCGAGGACGGGTTCGCCAAGAACTACCCGGAAGCCCGCTTCTCCATGGTCTTGGAGCCCCTGAAGACCAAGGACGTGATCGTCACCACGGCTGCCCCCACGGAAATCGACTTCTATGACCGCCGGGGCTACGTGAGCATTCAGGCCACGCCCAGTATGGGCACGGTCATGCTTGCCCAATAACGCAAACCATTCACGCACCTCCGCGGGGAAGGCCTTCGGGGTTTTCCCCGCGGATGCATAGTCCCCAAAGGCTCGCCACGGTGGCGGCGGCACTTCCCATCTCCCCCCAAAAAAGGAATTTCATCATGGACCATCAGCCAGTCCCTGCGTTGCGTTTGGCGGTTCTTTTGTTCGCGGTGACGCTGCTTTTGCCCACCGCGGTCCTTGGCGAAGGCTCCCCCGCCTGCCCTGCGCCTGTTTCGGCGACCCCAACGACGCAGGAAACCATCCCTCCCCGCGACGACCTGGAGCGGAGATACGGCGTGCGGATCCTCTCCCTGCGGGCCACTGCGGGCGGCAGGATGCTGGATCTGCGCTACAAGGTGGTAGACGCCGAAAAGGCCAGGGACATGCTCTCCAAGAACACCATGCCCCGCCTTTTGCACGAGTCTTCCAGCAAGGAGCTGTTCGTTCCCGTCACCCGCCTGGGCCCCCTGCGCCAGACCACCCTGGCGCCGGAAGACGGGAGACACTATTTTGTGTTATTCTCCAGTCCGCCCACCCTTAAAAACGGGGACACGGCGAGGCTGAAGGTGAAGGAAACCTCAAGCAGGCCCCTTGCCATCGAGGTTCCCCCCTCCTGGGAGAGGCCAGCGAAGAAAAAGGCGGAATAGCCCAGAAAAACCGCCGACGGGACGGTCAGGAACCACCAGCGCCCTGAAAAAGGGGCTTTCCATATACAACGCGGATTTTCCGCGAAGGCTGAGCCATGCAGAAATTCCTGACCCCCCTCCTCGCCCTCGCCCTGGTGCTTTTCCAGGCGGGCGCGGCGTTTTCATCGGGCGGCGGACTCCAGGACGTGATCATCCGCCTGGAGAGGCCGCCCGACGTTTTCAAAGCCCTCCCCGGCCCGGCCGGCAAGGAGGAGCGAAAGCGCATGACAGCCGCTTTGAAGGCCTTTGCCGGCGAGCGGCAGAAAAACCTCATCCCCTTTCTCCGCCGGCGCGGGGCCAAAAACGTCAAGAGCCTGTGGATGATCAACGCGGTCTCCGCCCTGGTTCCGCCCGAGGCCATCCCGTCCATCGAGGCCATGCCCGGCGTGCTTTCCGTCTCCCCCAACGAGACGGTGACGCTTGCCCCCGAGCCGCCCGAACCCCTGGAGCCCCTGCCCCGGGCCTATCCCCTGGCCCTTTCCGCGGCATCCTGGAACGTGGCGGCCACCGGCGCGCCGGATTTGTGGAGCAAGGGGTTTTTCGGCCAAAAGGTGGTGGTGGCCACCATGGATTCCGGGGTGGACATGGGCCATCCGGATCTTTCGGGCAAATGGCGGGGCGGGACCAACTCCTGGTTCGACGTGCACGGGGTCTATTCCACCCCCCACGACGACTCCGGCCACGGAACCCGTGTCATGGGCGTCATCTGCGGGGGGGACCAAAGCGGCATGACCCTGGGCATGGCGCCCCAGAGCGAGTGGATCGCGGTGCGCATCTTCGACGGCCCCACGGCCACCACCTGGGCGGACATCCACGCGGGGTTCCAGTGGCTCCTGGACCCGGACGGAAACCCGGCCACGGACGACGCCCCCGACGTGGTGAACAACTCCTGGGGGTTCCCGGAGCAGGTGGACCAGTGCATCACGGAATTTTCCCTGGACATCCAGCTTTTGAAAGCGGCGGGCATCAGCGTGGTGTTTTCCGCGGGAAACGAAGGCCCGAGCTCCTCCACCAGCGTTTCGCCGGGAAACGCCGCCGGCGGCTTCGCCGTGGGCGCGGTGGACCGGTACGGAAACGTGGCCTATTTTTCCAGCCGCGGGCCGACTCCCTGCGTGACCCCGGATTTATACCCCCTCCTCGTGGCCCCCGGGGTTTCGGTCTCCACCACGGACCTGTCGCTGTCCTCAAGTTCCCCGTCCTACGTGCAGGCCACGGGGACCAGCTTTTCCGCGGCCCACACCTCCGGGGCCATGGCGCTGCTTTTGTCCGCGTTTCCGGGCCTTTCGCCCGCAGACCTGCAAAACGCCCTCACCGATTCGGCCGTGGACCTTGGCGCGGCCGGGCCGGACTACGACTACGGCAACGGGGCCCTGGACGTTTCCGCGGCCTACGACGGCCTGGTGCTTTCCGGCCTTTCCCCCTGCAATCCTCCGGCAATCACCATCACCCAGTCTGCGGGCGCCGTGGTCGGCCGGCCCGCGCACTTCGCTTCCGAGGTTTCCGGCGGCACGCCGCCCTACTCCTACGACTGGGACGTGGACGGCATACCCGGAACGGACTGCGTCACGGCCGGCTGCGACTTCAGCTACCCGGATTTCTACGAGGGCCCGGTCACCTTGTGCGTCACCGACGCCAATGGGTGCAGCGCCTGCGCCTCCGTGAACGTGGTGGCCGGCCTGGAAGTCTCCGGCACGGTGCAAAACCTCTCCGGCGGCGCGGCTCCCGGGGTGTCCGTGTCCTGGGAGGCCAGGCCGGATCTGCCAGTGACCTCGGATGCAAACGGCAACTACGCCCTGGGCGGCGTCCCCCCGGGGGAACAGATACACCTGGTGTGCCAGGACCCGACGAAAGGCAATTTCGCGCCCTCCCACTCCGCGTTTTTCACCACCGGCGCCACCAACCTGGTCTTTGACCCCGCCGCCGCGCCCGTGGACCTGGAAACCGCGGCCCAGGCCGCCTGCGCCACCCTGCCCGGGCAGGCCCTGGTGCTTGGCGTGGTGCGCGACCTGGCCGGCGACGCGGCCTCCGGCGTCAAGGTGACCGCAAAACTGTCGTCCGGCCAGGCCATAACCGGCCGGGTCCTCTACCTGGATGCGTCCGGAGCCGAAATTCCCGGCGCCCAAACCACGGACGAGACGGGCCGCTTCGCCATCTGCGGCCAGGACGCCTCCACCGGCCCCCTCACTCTGGCCGCGGAGAAAGAGGGCGTGGTCCTCTCCACCGCCTCCATACCCCTCGCTTCACGCCCCACGGATGCCGAGGTCACGGCCGTGATCCTCTCCGAGCTTCCTCCGGCCCCGGTCCCGGCCTTAAGCGATGGCGGCGGGGGCGGCTGCTTCCTGAAATCCCTGTCCGACTGAGACAAGGACCCCCTCAACAAAGGAGCGGGAGGCCGCAAGGCCTCCCGCTCCTTTTTGGTCCGGCGTGGAAAAAGAGAAAAAGGTCAACCCGCCGCGCCGAAGCGCAGGGTGTAGGAAGTGCCCGGGCTTCTTCCTGAGGAGTGGACGATCACCGTGCCGGAAAGCTGGCTTTCCACCAGGCCGTAAATGAGGTCCATGCCCAGGGACCTTGCCCTGCCCGGCCGGACGTTCTCCGGCAGGCCGACCCCGTCGTCCGCGGTGATCACCTCCACCACGTCCTGGCCGATGGACCGCGCGGAAAGCCGGATGGTTCCGGTCCTTCCGCCGGGAAAGGCGTGCTTTAAGGAATTGGTGATGATCTCGTTGACCACCATGCCGCAGGGCACGGCCTGGTCGAGCGCGAGGGTGATGCCGTCCGCATCCAGGTTAAAGGATATGCCCCGCTCCCGGGCGCCGTGGGCGTCGAACAGGCTCATGGCCAGCCGCTGGACGTAGAGACCCAGGTCCACCCGGGAAATGTCCTCGTCGCGGTACAGCATCTCGTGGGCCAGCGCCATGGACCGGATGCGGGACTCCGTGCTCATGAAAGCGGCTTTGGCGTCCTCGTCCGCGAGCCGGGCCGCCTGCAGGGAAAGCAGCGTGCAAATCACCTGCATGTTGTTCTTCACCCGGTGGTGCACCTCCCGGAGGAGAAGTTCTTTTTCCTTCAGGGTCCGGCGCAACTTGTCCTCGGCCTCTTTCAGGTCCGAGACGTCCATGACGCATTCCAGGGCGCCCCAGATGCGGCCGTTCTCGTCCTTGATGGGGTGGGTGTAGACCTTGAAGGTCTGGCCCCCGGTTTCCTCGTTTGGGGCCATGAAGCGCGTCACCAGGCGGTCCGCTGCGATGGCCGGCGGAACGGAGCAGTAGGGACAGGGGTCCTCCCGGCCCTTCATCACCTCGTAACACTTCTTGCCTATGGCCCATTTGCGGCCCGGCAGGCCGTACATCCACACCAGACGCTCGGAGATGTCCACCACGTTGAACTCGGTGTCCACCACCTTGATCCCCCCGGGAAAGGTATTGAAGATGGCCATGACCTGCTGGAGGGTATTTCTCTGGGCGCGCTCGGCCTCCACCTGGGCGGTGATCTCCACGCCGATGCCACCCAGCATGGGCGGCCGGCCCTCCCGGGGGATGGGGAACTTGAAGGTGCGGTACACGCGCTGTTGGCGGTTCTTGTCCTGCAGGGTCTCCACCTGCTCCACCACGCCCTTTTCCATGGCCTCGGCGTCGCCCGCGGTCCAGTTCTTGGCCTCCTTCACACCGAAAATCTTGTGCGCGGGCCGTCCCACCCACCGTTTCCGGCCGAAGGTCTCTTTCATGTACCGGTTCGCGTAGAGGAACAGGCCGTTCTCGTCCTTCATGAACACGTTGCCCGGCACCATGTCCATGAACGCGGCGAACCGCGCCTCGGACTCCCTCAAGCTCTCCTCGCTCTTCAACCGGGCCACCGCGGACCCCAGCCGGGCCGCGATGGCTTCCAGGGTGTAGCGGGCGCGCTCGGGAAGGTCGTCCTTGTTGTGAGAGCCGACATACAGGCAGGCCACCACCCGGCCTTCGTATTCCACGGGAAGCGCCGCCTCGGTGGCCAAGCCCGGGTCCGGGCAATCCTCGTTTCCCACGCGCGCCCAGCCGCCGTACACGGGCTTGCCGGAAACAATGAACCGGACCTGGGGGGAATCCGGCGCAAAGGAGGCGATGCGCTTGGCGAACCACCGGGGGATGCCGCGGTGGGTTTTAAGGGAAAGCTCCCGGGTGAAGTCGTCCACCACAAACACGCCCCCGCAGTCTACGCCGGGCACTTTGAAGGCGGCCTTCAAGATGGCGTCCGCCGCATCCTTTAAGCTTCCCGCATCCATGAGGGAACTGCCCAGGTCCCGCTGGATGCGCAACAGGTCCTCTGCCTGCTTGCGGTCGGTGAGGTCCCGGATGATGGTCATGAGGCAGGATTCGCCCTGGATCTGCACGGGCCAGGCGGAGATGAACCCGTGGACGATGCTCCCGTCCTTGGCGCGAAACCGGGCCTCCATGCCCGTGCACTGGCCGGTTTTTCGGATCCGGCGCAAAAAGGACTTGCGCTCCTTGGCGTCCACCCAGTTGTGGAGCTGGTCCGGGGACTTGCCCACCGCCTCGTCGGCGGTGAACTGCAAAAGCCGGGTGAAGCCTTTGTTCAGGTCCAAAAAGGTGCTGTCGGAGCTTTTGAACAGGGCGATGGCGTCCGGGTTTTCCTGGAAGGCGCGGGAAAAGGTTTCCTCGGTGTGCCACAGGAGCCCGGCAGTGAACCGGCGTTGCTGCTCCAGTTCGCGCGTGAGCTGTTCCACGCGCTTTTTTAGCTCTTCGTAAGTGGGAGGGTCGGCCATGTGACGATACGGGTTGGAGGCAATGCCAGGCCCGACGGCTACAGGAGGTAGGGGTCGAACTCGTCGGGAATGGAGGAAGAGTTCCAGCCGGCTGCG
>JAFDHW010000308.1 GCA_019308705.1 Deltaproteobacteria bacterium | reverse complement strand
CGCCCTTTTTCTCACCCTCATCCTTCTGGCGGGGCTCACCGTCCTGTCCATGCGCCGGGCCGCCAGCCCGGGCCACCAGCCGCACCCCGCCGCCCGCCTGGTCCTCGCCGTGGTTTCCCCCTGCCAGGAAGCGGTCACCACCCTTTCCCGCACGTTTGCGGGCATCTGGGAGCAATATTTCGCCCTGGCGGACACGGCCCGGGAAAACCGGGAGCTGAAAAGGCAGCTTTCCCTGGCCCGGGCGGACCAGCGCCGGTGCGGGCAGCTGGAGCAGGAAAACGAGCGGCTAAAGAGGCTTCTGGACTTTTCCGGGACGACCCCCCTGCCCGTGGTGGCGGCCCAGGTGATCGCCGGGGGCCCGTCGGACTGGTACCAGAGCGTGGTCATCAACCGGGGGCGCGACCACGGCGTGGGCCCCGGGTGCGCGGTCATCACCCCCGAGGGCGTGGCCGGCCGGGTCATCACCTCCTCGGGGTGGTACTCCCAGGTCATGCTCATCACCGACCCCAACAGCGGGGTGGACGTGCGCGTGGCCCGCACCCGGGCCCGGGGCGTGGTGGAGGGCGCGGTCTCCGGGGTCTGCCGCATGAAGTACGCGGAGAAAAAGGACGAGATCGCGCCCGGCGACCTCCTGGTGACTTCCGGCCTGGACCGGGTGTATCCTCCGGGCCTGGCCGTGGGGGAAGTGACCGAGGTGTCCAAGAGCAGCCGGGCCCTTTTTTCCGACGTCCTGGTGCGGCCGGTGGTGCCCTTTGACAAGCTGGAGGAGGTGCTGGTGGTGCTTCCCGGGCCCGACGCGGAGGAGGGCGGCTGATGGCCACCGCGTTTCTTCTGGCTGCGGGCCTGGTCTTCGTCCTGGCTCAGACCGCGCCCCCGGACCTTGCCTTCCGGGCGCCCTTTGACCTGGGCGCGGTGTACGTGCTGTACCTTTCCCTTTTCCGGCCCCCGGTGCAGGCCGCGCTTCTGGCCGGGTTGCTGGGTTCGGCCATGGACATTTTCGCCGGTGGGCCCCCGGGGCCTTACCTGGCCGCTTACTTGTGGATCTTCGTGGGTGCGCGCGCCGTGCCCAGGTACGTCCGGCCGGACAACCCCTTGTTTCTGGCGGGGACCTGCGCCGCGGCCGTTTTCGTGGAAGCCCTGGTTCTGGGCGGCGCGGCCAGCACGGCGGGGCTGGTGAAATTCTGGGGCCGCGCCGTTTTTTGGGCCGGGGCAACGGGCTGGATCTGCATCCTGGCGCTTGACGCGGCGATGAGTCGGCTGGAAGGCCGGTTTTTGGGAGAACGGGTTGAGCGAGGCGCTGTACCGGAAAGACGGGAATGAGGAACGGTTCAAGGGCCGGTCCACGGCCGCGGCCTTTGTCATCCTGTTCGCTTTTTCCGTGCTCCTTTTGCGCATGTTTCACCTCCAGGTGGTCCTGGGCCACGACCTGCGCCGCCTCTCCGAGAACAACCGCATCCGCCTCCAGACCCTGGACCCGCCCAGGGGCCTGATCCTGGACCGCAAGGGCACGGTTCTGGCCAGGAACCGCCCCGCCTTCGACGTGTACTGGACCCCCGGCGACGTCCAGAACCCCCTGGAAGTGGCTGCACAGTTGGCCGCGTACATGGGGGTTGAACCGGAAGTCATCCTGGAGCGGGCCGAGGCGGCCCTGGAATCCAGGAGACCCGAGGCCGTGCGCGTGGCCGAGGACGTGGACCGGGACGTGGTGGCCGTGCTGGAGGCCCGGGCCTGGGAGCTTCCCGGGGTCCGCATCCAGGCCTCTTCCCGGCGGTTTTACCCCCTGGGCCCGGACGTGGCCCACTTGGTGGGCTACGTGGGGCAGGTGACCAAACAGGACCTGGCCCAAGCCCGCTACGCCAACAACCGGCCCGGGGACCTGGTGGGCAAATTCGGGGTGGAGCGCATGTTCCAGGCCGAGCTGGCGGGCAAACCCGGCGGCCGCCAGGTGGAGGTGGACGCCCGGGGCCGCATGGTTTCCGTGTTGAAGGAGGTTCCCTCCCTTCCCGGATTCACCGTGCGCCTCTCCCTGGACGCGGACCTGCAGAAGAAAGCCTGCGAACTCATGGAGGGCCATTCCGGGGCCGTGGTGGCCGTGGAGCCCGCCACCGGCAAGGTGCTGGCCCTGGTTTCCTCCCCCGCCTTCGACCCCAACTGGTTCGTGGACGGACTGGATCCCGACCGGTGGAAATCCCTGCTCCACGACCCCCTCCGGCCCTTGCAGAACAAGGCCGTGGCCGGCGAGTATCCCCCGGGTTCGGTGTACAAGATCGTAACCGCCATGGTCGCTCTGGAGGAAGGCGTGGCCACGGCCCGCACCATCCACCACTGCCCGGGCTTTTTCCGGTAGGGAAGGCGCGCCTTCCGCTGCTGGCAGGCCGAGGGCCATGGGGACGTGAACGTCGTCTCCGCCCTGGAGGAGTCCTGCGACGTGTATTTCTATAAGGTGGGGGAAAAACTGGGGGTGGAAAGGCTGGCCTGGTACGCGTCGGCCAGCGGGCTGGGGCAGCCCACGGGCCTCGGACTTTCCTGCGAGGCCGATGGCCTGGTCCCCACCGCGGCCTGGAAGCAGAGGCGCACCGGCCGGCCTTGGGTGGGGGGAGAGACCCTTTCTCTGGCCATCGGCCAGGGCTACAACCTGGTCACGCCCCTGCAACTCGCCATGCTCACCGCGGCGGTGGCCAACGGCGGAACCGTGTACCGGCCCCTGCTGGCCGAGTCCGTGGAACAGGCGGACCACGGAAGGGTGCTGAGGCGTTTCGACCCCGAGGTCCTAAAGACCCTTCCGGTGAGCGAGGCGAACCTGGCCGTCATCCGCCGCGGGCTGTGCAAGGTGGTGAACGGCAGCAGGGGAACCGCCACCATCGCCGCCCTGCCGGGGGTGAAGGTCTGCGGCAAGACCGGCACCGCCCAGGTGGTGGGCAGGCGGTCCGGCGCGGGTGCCGCGGGAAAGGAGGCGGAAAAAAGGGAGCACTTGCCCCACGCCTGGTTCGTGGCCTACGCCCCGGCCAAGGATCCGAAAATCGCCGTGGTGGTCCTGGTGGAGCACGGAGAGCACGGTTCCTCCACCGCGTCCCCCATCGCCCGGGACCTTATCGTCCACTTTTTGGGCATAGACCGGGAACCGGCCGGGGAGGAGGGCTGACATGACCCTGGCCAAAAACCTGCGCAACATGGACTGGGGAATTCTGGCGGTGGTCTTCCTTTTGTCCGTCATCGGGGTGCTCAACCTGCGGAGCGCCCTGGCCGGCCCGGACCAGGCGGGGTTCTTTTCCGGAATGGTGGGCCGCCAGATGCTGTGGTACGGGCTGGGAGCCGTGGCCATGGCCTTTGCCGCGGGCATCCACTACCAGCTTCTGGATCGCTGGGCCCTGGTTTTGTGGGTATGCGCGGTGATTCTGCTCGTGCTGGTCTTTTTCCTCGGCAGGACGGTCTATGGTTCCACCCGGTGGCTTTCCGTGGGGCCTCTCAGGCTCCAGCCCTCGGAACTGACCAAGCTGGCGGTCATCATCGCCGTGGCCCGGGTGCTTGGCAGGGATCCGGAGCAGGACACCCTGACCCTGTGCCACCTGGTGAAGCCC
>JAFDHW010000307.1 GCA_019308705.1 Deltaproteobacteria bacterium | reverse complement strand
CGATGGCCGTGAGGTACTCCTTGGGGTCGAACCGGGGGAACACCACCATGGTGGTGCCCGAGGCCACGGGGTTGTTCAAATAGCCCACGGTGCCCATGGCGTGGAACCATGGCACCACCACCAAAAGCGTCTCCGTGTCCCGGGCCAGGGGCCGGTCGCGCAACGGGTCCACCCCCGGGGGATGCACCACCTCGAACCTGCCCTCCCCCACCTCCTCGATGTTCGCGCCGGAGAACCACAGCCCGAACTGCAGGGAATTGGTGAGCACGTTGTAGTGGGTGAGCATGACGCCCTTGGAAACCCCGGTCGTGCCGCCGGTGTAGGCCAGGTGGGCCAGATCCTTCTCGGGGTCGATGGAAACCTCCGGCGCCTGGGGCGGGTGCTTGGAAAGCAGCTCGGCAAAGTCCAAGGTGCCCGGCACGGGCATCTTGGTCAAAGGCTTCAGGGGCTGGATCACCGCGCTGTAACAGTCCGCGATGCTGGTGGTGATCACGGTTTCGACCGCGGTCTTGCCCACGGCCTCCGCGATGGAGCCGTACAAGAGGTCCAGGGAAAGGAGGAATTTGGCCCCGGAGTCGGACAGCTGGTGCTCCACCTCCCTGGGGGACAGCATGGGGGAAAGGGGCGTGAACACCGCGCCGTTCTTCAACAGCCCGTAGTAGGCGATGGCGAACTGGGGGCAGTTCGGCAGGTGGATGGCCACCCGGTCGCCCTTTTGCACGCCCAGGGATGCCAGGGCCGCGGCGAACCGGTCGGTCAAGTCCTTGAACTCCCAGTACATGAGCTCCATGCCGCCGAAGATCATGCCGATGCGGTCCGGCACGCGCTCGGCGGTCTGGTCCAGCACGCGGAACACCGGGGCCACGGGGTAGTTGATGGACTGGGGCCAGCCCTTGGGCCAGCAGGAAAAATTCTTGGCCATGAAAACCTCCTTTTCCGGGACAAGGGGCGAAAAGCCCCGGCCAGTGGGAAGGATCCCGTCCGAAAACAGTCCGGGAGGGATGGTTTTTTCACCCAGGGGCGGATATGGCTCCGGAAGGGGATTCCGGGTCTGGTCCGCAGGCTCGTCAACAGCCTGCCGGGAAAACTATACCACGGCCGAAAACGATTGGCACTAGTTTAGGGCGGGAGCCTGCCCGTACTTTTGCGCGACCATGCTTATGGCCTTGATGATGGCGTTGGGGGTGAGCGGACCCCCGTAGCGGGAGATCGTCTCGCCGTCGGGCGTGAGGAAGAACAGGGCGGGAACCCCGCGTATTCCATACTGCCGCACCAGGTCGGGACGGGCGTTGGCATCCACGTAGATATTTATGGTCCGCTCTGTCGCCCGGCCCACGCTTTCCAACGAATAGACCTTGGCCTTCATGTCCCTGCAGATGCCGCACCAATCCGTGCCAAAGACCAAAAACACGGGCTTGCCGGATTCGCGTGCCATTTCCAGGCCGAACCGATAGTCGTGCACCCAGTTCACCGCCTGGGGCGGCTCCTTGCACCCGGACAAAAGGGCCAGGACCAGGAAAGCGGCCGGGACGGCCAAGGCGACTTGTTTCATGAGGCTTCCCGCTTACAGGATGGGGGATTTCCGCAGGCTCTTCTTTTGCGACTGCTTGCGTTTTTCTTCCAACCGCCGGCGCTTCGCGGCCCGGGAGGGCCGGGTCTTTTTGCGCGGCCGGGGCCGGCGCGCGGCCTGGCGCAACAGCTGTTCCAGCCGGGCCAAGGCGTCCTCGCGGTTCTTTTTCTGGCTGGCGAACCGGCCGGCCTCGATGACCACCTCCCCCTGCTTGGTGGCCCGGCTGCCGGCCAGGGAAAGCAGCCGGTTCTTCACCTCCCTGGGCAAGGACGGCGAGTTCTCGGCGTCGAACCGCAGCTGCACGGCGGTGGACACCTTGTTCACGTGCTGCCCGCCCGGCCCCGAGGAACGGACGTAGGAAAAAAAGAGTTCGTCTTCGGGAATGGCAAGGTGGTTTGCCCGGATCATGGGGCCAATATAACCCCTTTGATCCCGGCCGTCCAGAAACCCGGTTGCGCCCGGCCACCCGATGCCGTACACCTGTCACCAGAGGGAGGCGGCCCTTGGACGAGCTTGCGCTGATATTCGTGCGCGCGCCGGTTCCCGGCCGGGTGAAGACGCGCCTGGCCGCCCGGCTGGGGGACCGGGCGGCGGCCGAACTGTACGCGGCCTTTGGCCGGGACCTGGTTTCGCACCTGGAGCAGGCGGGCATCCCCTTCGTCCTGTGCTTCACCCCGCCAGAGGGCCGCCGGGCCGTGGAAGCCTGGCTGCCGGGCCGCACGCTGTGGCCCCAGCAGGGCCGGGACCTGGGGCAACGCATGGAAAACGCCTTTTCCCGCTCCTTTGCGGCCGGGGCAAAGCGGGTGGTTCTGGCGGGGAGCGACCTGCCGGATTTGCCCTCCTCCATCATCCGCGAGGGTCTGGACGCACTGGCCGCCAAGAAGGCGGTGCTGGGGCCGGCCGAGGACGGCGGCTATTACGCGGTGGGCTTTTCCCGGGACATGTTTGTGCCCGCCGTGTTCTCCGGGCCCCGGTGGGGCACGGACCGCGTGCTCTCCCAGACCCTGGGCCTGCTCAAGAACGGGGGGGCTTCGGTGCATCTTCTGCCGCCGTGGAACGACGTGGACACCCCCGGGGACCTGGAAGCCCTGGCCGGCCGCCTGGCGAAAAACCCAAAGACCGCCCCGGAGACCGCCGCCTGCCTGGCGCGCCTTCAACAGGAGGCCCGGTGAAGGTTTCGGTGATCATCCCGGCCCTGGACGAAGAGGCCGCCCTGCCCGCGACCCTGGCCTGTTGCCTGGGACACGCCCACGAGGTCATCGTGGCCGACGGGCAAAGCGACGACGCCACCGCGAAGGTGGCCGAAGGCATGGGGGCACAGGTGCTATCCTGCCCCCGGGGCCGGGGGCGGCAGCAGCACGCCGGAGCCCTGGCCTCCTCGGGCGGCGTTCTGCTCTTTCTCCACGCGGACACCCTGCTGCCCGAGGGCTGGCACGCCAAGGTGGAAGAAGCCCTTTCCAGGCCCGGCTCCCGGTGGGGCTGCTTTTGGCTGGGCATAAGCCCCTCCTCCCGCAGGCTTTCCCTGGTGGCCGCCGGGGCCAATTTGCGCACCCGGCTGTTCGCCCTGCCCTACGGAGACCAGGCCCTGTTCGTCCGGCGGGAAGACTATTTCGCCGCGGGCGGATTTTCCTCCCTCCCCCTCATGGAGGACGTGGACCTGGCGCTGAGGCTGCGCCGGGACGGCGGGTTCTCGCCGGCCCGGGGCCGCGTCCTGACCTCGGCCCGCAGGTGGGCCGCCCGGGGCGCGGCGCTCCAGACCCTGGAAAACTATGCCCGGCTTGCCCGGTTCCTGTGGAGCGGAAACGCCGGCGGCCCGGACCCCTCCTATCCCCACGTGCGCTGATCCCCGGGCGCGGCGATGCCCCGGCCCCGGGCGGGAAATTCCCCGTTGCCAATGGCAGGGGGATATGCTTTAACCCGGATTATTCACGAAGCCTGATTTCCGTGCTGGCAAGGCTAGAGGGGTGAAGGCGTACTTTGGTACGCCGAGCCCCGATAACGCGGCCAGCGCGGAAATCGGGCGA
>JAFDHW010000306.1 GCA_019308705.1 Deltaproteobacteria bacterium | reverse complement strand
CAGCATTCCTCAAATAAACAGCGTGCATTTTTCAAGGACCCTTCAATTGGCACTTAACCTGTTTAAATCCGTATAAATATTTTATTCGGCGAAATTTTTCATGAATAATTCGGGATAGGTGACGGGTTTCAACCCATGCCGGGGCTTTGTCACGGACCGGACAAAGAGTCAAGGACCCATGGACAAGCGCGTGAAAAACATCCTGGATGCGCTGGAGACGGCCTACCCCGAGGCCAGGACCCAGCTTTCCCACGAAAACCCGTTTCAGCTCCTGGTGGCTACCATCTTGTCCGCCCGGTGCACGGACAAGCAGGTGAACGAGGTGACGCCAAGGCTGTTTTCCGCGTATCCCGCGCCGAAAGACCTTGCCGAAGCGGACATCAAAGACATCGAGGAGATCATCCGGCCCACGGGCTTTTTCCACAACAAGGCCAAAAACATCCAGGCCTGCGCCAAGGCCCTGGCCAAGCGGCACGGCGGGAAGGTGCCAAGGGACATGGAATCCCTGACCGCGCTTCCCGGCGTGGGAAGAAAGACCGCCAACGTGGTGAAAAGCGCGGCCTTTGGCGAGCAGGCCGTGGTGGTGGACACCCACGTGGCCCGGGTATCCCGCCGCCTGGGGCTGACTTCCTCCAGGGACCCGGTAAAGATCGAACAGGACCTCATGGCGGTTCTGCCCCAAAACCGGTGGAGCGCCTTTTCCATCCAGACCATCTTCCACGGCAGGAACCTCTGCACCGCCAAAAAGCCCCAATGCTCAGGCTGCCCCTTGTTGCAATGGTGTGACTACGGCAGGCAACACACCAGGGGATAGGACCGGCGTGGTATCGGCCAGGTCGAGAACCTTTTTGCCTGCTGACGCCGCCATGGGGCTTTTCCCCTGGGCCGCAGCAGAAAATTTTTGGCCTGTCGCCGGGCGGGGGCTTTTCTTTCTCCCTGTTTTGTGAAAGATTTTCAGCGGCGGGCTGTCGCCCGCCCGGTTCCGTCTTTTTCCCTTGCCCCTCGTTGCGCCATGGCCTCGGACAAGTCCACCATCATCCTCCTTGCCTACTTCGGCCTGCTCTTTTTCGTTTCCATGTTCCTTCTGGGGTGGCTGCTGAGCCCGTTTTTGTCCACCCTGGCGCTGGCCTTCGTGGCGGCGGCCATGTTCCACCCCGTCTACGCCTGGCTGGCCGGGCGCATGCGGCCTCCTTTGGCCTCTGTTTCCACCTGCGCCATCATCTTCATGGTGGTGTTCGTACCCATCGTCCTGTTCGCGGGCATCCTGGCCAACGAGGCCCTTTCGCTCTACAACCTGGGCAGGGAGGCGGACTACCTGGAGCAGGCCCGCCAGTTCCTGGACGACAGCCGCATCGTGGAGCGCATCACGGTGTTCCTTTCTCACTACGGGGTGAACCTCACCACCCGCGACGTGCTTTCCGCGGCCATGGACCTGGGAAACGCCCTTGGCGGAACGCTTTACGACCAGGCCGCTGGGGTTGTTTCCAACATCCTGAAATTCTTTGTCAATTTTGCCTTCATGCTCCTGGTGGTCTACTTCATGCTCATGGACGGCCACCGGCTGCTCGCCTACATCAGGTCCCTTTCCCCCCTGCCCGAGGAGCAGGACCAAAAAATCATGAACAAGTTCAAGCAGATGACCGGGGCCGTGGTTCTGGGCAACGGCGTGTGCGGGGCCATCCAGGGGGTGCTGGGCGGCGCGGCGTTCATGGCCGCGGGCATCTCCTCGGCGTTCTTGTGGGGGGTCATCATGGGCATTCTGGCCTTTCTGCCCATCGTGGGGGTGGGCGCGGTCATGGTGCCCGGCGGCCTGTGGCTCATCCTGAAAGGCAGGCTTTTGGCCGGCCTGCTCATACTGGGGGTTTACCCCCTTTTGTCCTTTTCCGTGGAATACCTCCTAAAACCCCGGCTGGTGGGCAACCGGGCGGAGATGCACCCCCTTTTGGTGTTCCTGGCCATCATCGGCGGCCTGCACCTGTTCGGCATCCTGGGGGTGATCTACGGCCCCCTTGTGGCCACCTTCTTCATCACGCTCACGGACATTTACCAGGCTTCCTACCGGCACTACCTGGTCCCGGCCTCCCAAGGCCAAAATCCTCCTCCCGACGCGCAAATCGCGGCCGCACCCCGTAAGTAAGTGAAATCTTCCCGGTTTCTCCCGCGTCAAAAAACTTGACTCAACTTGCTTTTTTTACTAAAAATAATTATTTTTGAACGTTGATTTGCCGGGGCTTTTCCGCAAACCCGGTTTTTCCCTCCAAGGAGACCCCATGACCATCGACGAGCCTGCTCTCGATTCCATTTCGATCGAGAGTGAAATGAAAAAATCCTACCTGGATTACGCCATGAGCGTAATCATCGGCCGCGCCCTGCCCGACGTGCGCGACGGGCTCAAACCCGTGCACCGCCGGGTGCTCTACGCCATGCGCGAGCTGAAGAATGATTACAACAAGCCCTACAAGAAATCCGCCCGCGTGGTGGGTGATGTCATCGGCAAGTACCACCCCCACGGCGACACCGCGGTGTACGACACCGTCGTGCGCATGGCCCAGGACTTCAACATGCGCTATCCCCTGGTGGACGGCCAGGGCAACTTCGGGTCCATCGACGGCGACCCTCCGGCGGCCATGCGGTACACCGAGGTCCGCATGCAGAAGCTGGCCCACCAGATGCTGGAGGACCTGGACAAGGACACGGTGGACTGGGCGCCGAACTACGACGAAACCCTCACCGAGCCGAGGATCCTCCCATCCCGGGTACCCAACCTCCTGGTGAACGGCTCGGCGGGCATCGCCGTGGGCATGGCCACCAACATCCCGCCCCACAACCTGGGCGAGATCGTGGACGCGCTTTTGGCGCTGATCAAAAAGCCGGACATGACCTGGCGGGACCTGCTGGCCATCGTGCCGGGGCCGGATTTTCCCACCGGCGGCATCATCCACGGCCGGGCCGGCATCCACAACGCCTTCAAGACCGGCCGGGGCATCCTCAAGGTCCGCGCCAAGATCGAGGTGGAAACCGACAAGAAAACGGAAAAGCAAACCCTGGTGGTCACGGAGCTGCCCTACCAGGTGAACAAGGCCCGGGTCATCGAAAAAATCGCCCAGCTCATCAAGGACCGGGTCATCGAGGGCGTCGCCTTTGTGCGCGACGAGTCGGACCGCCGGGGCATGCGCATCGCCCTGGGGCTGAAGCGCGACGCCTTCTCCGAGGTGGTCATCAACCAGTTGTTCAAGCACACCCAGCTGGAATCCACCTTCGGCGTGATCATGCTGGCCATCGTCAACGGCCGGCCCGAGCTTCTCACCTTCAAGGAGGCGCTCCAGTACTTTTTGGCCCACAGGAAACAGGTGGTGGCCCGCCGCACGCGTTACGAGCTTGCCCGGGCCGAGGAACGGGCCCACATCCTGGAAGGCCTGAAGATCGCCCTGGACAACCTGGACGAGGTGGTGGCCCTGATCCGCGCCTCGGCCAGCTCCGCGGAGGCCAACGAGGGACTCCGGAAACGATTCGGCTTATCCAGGGCCCAGGCCCAGGCCATTTTGGACATGCGCCTCTCCCGGCTCACCGGCCTGGAGCGCGACAAGATCATCCGG